>JALYKU010000016.1 GCA_030774595.1 Chloroflexota bacterium
GCCGGATGCAGCGCGCGGACGAGCGGAGCGAGGCGCTCGCCGCGGCTCTCGGCGAGGGCCGCGTCGGTCCGATCGGACGCGACGCCGCCTCCCGCGCGGTGCTCGATGCGCTGGACGATGACCTCGACACGCCGAACGCGATCCGTGTGCTCGAACGCGGGGCAAGGGGTGCGAAGGAGGAGCGGACCCGCGCATCGCTCGCGCTGTCGCGCAGGTGCTTGGCGTCGCGGGCGTCGCCGCAAAGGCCATCCCGAGGACCCGCCGGAAGTAGAACGCTGCTCGTGGGCCACTACTCGTCGGCGCGTCCGCCGGGACGAAAGAGACCTTCGTCGCGGGAATTAGAGTCACCGAGTGGACGCTGAATCCGTGGACGCGACCCTCGCCGCGTGCGAGCGCGCGCTTGCATCGAGCGCGCCACCCGACCTGCGGGCGGTCGGCTTCTGGCGTGCGGTCGCCGCCGTGAAGAGGCATCCCGAGTGGACCGACCGGTTCGCCGAGCGCATCGCACAGATCGACCGCCGCGCGTTCCTGGCTCGCGTGCGTCTCGTGCTCCCGCTACCGCTGGGGGTCGCGCTGCTCCTGCTCGGATCCGCCGTCGGCGTCGTGTTGCTCGGTGCCGCCTTCGCGCTCGAGCCGATGACGGCCGGCATCGCGGCCCTTCTTGGGACGGGCGCGCTCATCGGCGCGACCCACGACCTCGCGCACCTGGTCGTTGGCCGAGCGGTCGGCATCCGTTTCACTCACTGGTATGTGGACCTCCCCAAACGCCCGCAGCCGGGTGTCAAGCTCGACTACGCCTCGTATCTGCGTACCTCGGCACGTTCGCGCGCTTGGATGCACGTTTCCGGCGCCGTCGTCACCAAGCTCGTTCCGTTCGCCGGCGCGCTCGTGGCGCTCGCGGCGCGCGTGCCCTGGTGGGCCGCGGCGAGCCTCGTCGCCATCGGCGTCGCGCAACTGGTGACCGACGCTCTCTTCTCGGTGCGGGCAGGCGACTGGAAGAAGTTCCGCCGGGAGCTGCGGATCGCCCGGGCGACGTCGGGCGGGTGAGCACGTCGCGCGAGCCTGCACGCTCCGCGTTCCCCGGCCGGTGCGAGGGTGAACGCTACACACCGCGAATTTTCCCGAGGGAAATGGGCAATGTCGAACCAAAATGACCTCTTCCGACGCAAGCACACCGCTGCTTCGGCGCTTAATCCGCTAGATGGAAAGGCGGACGAGCATGACGAACGTAGGGTCAAAGCGCGCCGGTCAGCCGCCTGAGTTCGGTGATGTGTCGTACCTGCGCGTCACCGTACGAGCAAGGAATCGAGGTGCGATGAGGTGCGGCTTCAGCGCGGTGTGGGTCGTGGCGGGAAGCTCGGCGAGGGTCGACCAGGCCCCGCAGGGGGCACCCAGTCCTCTACGTCGATGCCGGTCGTTGTCTGGCCACCGTTCACGGTGACGATCGCGAGGGAGAAGTCGTCAGCGGGCACGCACGTGGACGGCGCGCCCCCGGTTCTGCAGGCGACCCGACGCGAGTACAGACCGGGACCGTCAGGCTGCTGTCCGTCATTGCGGTACGCGAGGACCCAATACGTGCCCGGAGCAACGCCTCCGATGGTGTAGCCCGGGACTGGGCCTGTCGGCGGGGGGCCGGATGCCGGCGGGAACCGCGGCACGTCCACCGAGTACCACACGCGCTGATCCGAAGAGCTGATCGCGTAGAGGGTGAGCGGGGGGAGGAACCCGCCCGGGTACCCGAGCCTGCCGGTGATGGCGCCGGCCTGCGGCGACGCCGCTGCGGTGGCCGGCGGCGCTGTCGGGGTCGGTCGCTCCGTCGGCAATGGTGCGGATGAGGCCTGGGCTGCGGCCGTCGGCGACGGCGACGCGCTCGGACCGTCGGATCTGACCACATTGAGCACGAGGGCGGCAGTGATCGCTGTTAGGAGGATCGCCACGGCCGCGGCGGCGCGCGTGTTCATGCCTTGATTATCTCAGTGGCGTGCATTCGCCGACTACGCGAGATTCACCACGACGACCGTATTCCTGGCGAGCCACGTGGTCGCGAGCATCCTCGGAGCCGCGTTTGGGTCGATTGGCTTCGCGGCTCTGTTCGTGATCCTGCTCCGTCGTGGAGCTGGCCAGTCCGCGCTGTGGTC
>JALYKU010000017.1 GCA_030774595.1 Chloroflexota bacterium
GGGCCGCACCGCGCGTCGCGAGGAGCTGCGCGAACGCACGCTCGGCGCCGAGATACGCGGCCCTGTAAGGCGGGTCCTGCACCGCGACGGCCCACGCCTTCTCGTACAACGCGCCTCGCTGCCGCCACTCGGGGTCCTCGCGCGGCGTGCGCGTCCTGGTCCGCATCAGAAGCGCCAGACCAGCCCGACGCGGTCGGCGGCGAATCGATTAGCGCCTCGCGCTGCGGGCTGGACGGTGACGCGATCGAGGACCGTCCGGACGACCGCGCGCCGCCGCTCCACGGTCAGAGTGTCCCACTCGCGCTCGAGCTGCCCCGGCTTGCCGATGAACTCCGCGACCGCCGCCGAGCGCTCCTGCGTCGCGAGCCTCGCGCGCGCGCCGGCCACGCGCGCCTCGATCGCCTCGCGCGCGCGCAGCCATTCGGACGCCGCGATCTTCTTGCCCGCCCACATGTCGGCGAGCTCGCCGAGCTGGTCTTCGTCGGCCCTGATCCTCTCGATGAGCCCGTCCTCCGAGTCGCGTCCCCGGCGTGTGCGAGCGATGGCGGCGGCGAGCTTCGGCCCGTCGATCGCGTGCCAGACGGCGGCCGACACGAGCGCCTCGAGCTCCTCAGCGACGACGCTCACCTTGCCGCAGTTCGGGCGCCCGGGGCCGCTGCTGCAGTCGTAGACGCGCTTCTGGACGCCGCCCGCGGTCCGCATCCGGCGGTGCGCGGTGAGCCGCTCTTCGCACGTCCCGCACCGGGCGATGCCCGAGAGCACATACCGTTGCCGCGAGCCGGCGCCGTTCCTTCGCGCTGGGTTGCACAGCAGCCCGCGCAGCCGCGCGTGCGTCGCCACGGTGACGATCGCGGGCCAGACGGCGGGATAAGTCCGGCCGTCGTACTCGCGCTGCCCGGCAATGCGCGCCGAGCAGAGGATCTTGCGGAGCACCAGCGGGCGCCAGGTATTGCCCATCGGCGTCCGCACGCCGCGGTCGTTCCAATCCCTGCACACCGAGTAGACCGAGTCCCCCGCCAGGACGCGCTTGGCGGCCTCGCGGATGAGCTCGGCCTCGTCGTGGCGCACGGCGAGCCGGTCCTGCTCGAATCCGAGGGGCCGCTGGCCGCCGCCGGCCACCTTCCCCGCCTCGGCGAGCTCGAGATGTTTGCGGCGAATGCGGACGCGTTTTACTTCGCTCTCGTGCGCGCCGAAGTCGCCGGTGATCCGCGCGTGGAGCCGCCCCTCGGGGCTCAGGAGGTCGGTGTCGCCCGAGACCGACGCCAGCGCGAGGTGGGTCTCTTCCGCGAGCACCATGAACTGTTCCAGTTCGACGGGGCGGCGGTGCAGCCTGTCTTGCCGGTAAACGATGACCGCGTCGATCGCGCCGGCCTTGATGTCACCGAGGAGCCGCTCGTACCCCGGGCGCGGCTTGCGCGCGTTGAAGGCAGAAGTGTCGTTGTCGGTGTAGACCTCGGCCACGGTCCAGCCCTTCGCCGCCGCGATCATCCGGCAGTCGCGCTCCTGGCGCTTCACGCCGAGGCCCTCGCGGGTCGCGTCGCTCGAGATGCGCACATAGATCCCTGCTCGGCGGGCCGCGGGCTTCGGCTTCCGTCGTGCTGACACCTTTGGTGAAGCGTACCATGCATTACGAATGTTGGCTGCGTCATCGGCACGCCGTCATCGAGGTCGGCCTCCACTTCGAGGCCGACCCGCTTACGAACGAGCGGCTCCTCGGCGCGTTCCGCTCACGCGAACGCGTCCTGCGGCGTCGATTGGGGGCGGACGCGCGGATGGAGGAGTGGGACCGTGGCTGGTCTCGGATCTGGGAACCGGTGCCCCTGCGACCTCTGGACGAAGAGCTTCGCGACCGTATCGCCGCGCGCCTCGCGCGCTACATCAGCACGCTCGAACCGATGCTGCGGGACGCGCTTCCCGCCGATGTGCCCTGGGAGCTCGCCGCATCCGCGCCGGATCCGCGGCCTCGCTCACGAAGGCGCGACCTCTCCGCCCGGTAGACAGAGAGATGCTTATGGTGCTTGAGGATCATGAATGGTCCGTGCGTGAGAGGACAAAACATGGCGCGATCGTGCAGAAGGGCAAGCGAACGCTGATGATCCCCCGTCCGCATGGCGCTCAGCGGCATCCCGTGTACGTCCGCAAGGTCATTCGGAGCATCGAGGAGGACGACGAGTAATGGCGACGAAGGCCCAGATTGACGCGGTCGTAAACCGCCCATACACAGTCGACTTCGAGTACGGCGATAGCGTCGACGAGGGCCTATTGGCCTTGCTCGTTGAATGGCCCGACTGTTTCGCGGCCGGGCGCAATCGCGAGGAGGCAATCGTCGCGCTCGAACGAACAATGCGAGATCTCGCCGCCTTTCGGCTGGATCAAAGACTCGAAATCCCTGAGCCGGCGGCGACCTACAGCGGGAAACTACAACTTCGACTTTCGAAGCAACTGCATCGTGACGTTGCTCGTCGAGCCACAAAGGATGGAGTCAGCTTGAACAGCTGGCTCTCAAACGTGATTGCGCGAGAAATAGGTCCGTCGGAATGGCGCATGGCTTCGGAAGGAAAGGCTGCGCACGGCGGCGCGGCTCGTCCCCCAAAGGCCGCGCGCACGGGTCGCTAGGGAGCACGTCACGCAGAGCCCTTTGTCCGCCCCGGGCTCGAAGAGCGCTCGCGCCCGTTTCAGCGCGTCCGGCGGCCCGGCGCAAGGCCCAGCTGTAGATCAGCACTATGTACTTCACGTCGTCACTCCTTGCATCCCCGGCGTCCAGGGTGGGCGCCGCTCACCCACAGATCGGAGCGTACCGATCACCTCGACATGATGGGCCCGTCACGCGACATGGGCCGGAGGCGTCCGGATGACGTCCATCACCACCAGGCGACAGTTCAGTCGTGCGCGGCCGGAAGCGTGACCGTTTCAGGCGTTGAAGCGCCAGCGGGTCGCGCCGCCCGGCTCGGCCGTGGCTACACCAAACGCCGTGGTGGGCGTGACCGCGTAGAGGTCCCACGGCGGAGGCCCTGCGCTCGGCGCGCTGTACTCGGCGTTGATGGCGCCGTCACTCACGCTCGCCGGCCATCCCTGCTGCTCATAGCGCTCCGCGATGCGCTGGAGCGTGGCCTCGTCGATCACCCTGGCAGCCGTGCCCTCGACGACGAGGTCGAGGCCGCTGAGCGCGACCGAGATGACGCAGTTCGCGTTCTCGGCCAGGTTCCGGCTCTTGCGGGTGCCGGAGCCACTCGTGAAGTAGAACTTCCCGTCGACCCACAGCGCGCCCACTGCCATGACGTGGGGCCGGCCATCGGGGCGCACCGTGGCAAGCCAGTGCGTCTGCATGGCGCCCGCCTCGAGCTGCTCGAGCGCCCGCGACCACTGAATTGAGTCCGCACCGTAGATGTCGAGGTTCTTTTGGTCCATCTCGTTGCTCCGCTCCCCCGTGATTGCCCGTTCAGCCCGACGGGCGGGGCGAAACTCATCGGTCAGATCGACTTACCTTCACGGCCTGCGAACAGCGACCACCAGCCGGACGCAGAACCGTCATGCGATGCGACGGGCTCGCGACAGCTCGAGCTGCTACAAAATATCCGGTTTCAGTGGGAAGCTCGTCGGCCAGACAGACTCATCGCC
>JALYKU010000018.1 GCA_030774595.1 Chloroflexota bacterium
CAGCGTAACGTCGCCGAAGCCCATTGCCTCCTTCTTGAGAGCGAGCTCGCCAAGCCACCCGATGATCGCAATGGCGCCCGCGCCGACGCACGCTCCGATGATAGAATCATACAGCGAGGCGAACGGAAGAGTTTCACCGAGGACAGCCCCGATGACGCCCATGACGAGCGCAAAAAAGAATCCGAAGACGGTGAAGCCGTCCGGAATGATGTAATGGGTGGCGTCGGTGAGGACGATTCCGAGGAGTACCGTCCCGAAGACTGCGACGCGGAGCGCCGTGAGAGTGGGGCCGAAGTGCATCACCGCCGCCAGCCATCCGAGCCCCACAACCAGCTCCAGAAGGGGATAAACCGCCGAGATCGGCAGCTTGCAACCGCTGCACCGGGCGCGAAGAACGATCCAGCTCACCAAGGGAATGTTCTCGTACCAGGTGATCTCGTGTGCACACCGGGGACAGCGCGAACGCGGCTTGACCACCGAATCGCCGGCGGGCCATCGGCTCACGCAGACGTTCAGAAAGGAGCCGATGCATGCGCCGAACAGAAACGCGACGACGTTGAAGTACCACGACCCTAGCTGGGCCATCGCGGCGGTCACTCGCGGAAGTGGTGAAGGAGGATGCCGGCGGCCACGGCTACGTTGAGCGACTCGATCTCGGGGGCCAATCGGATAGCGACCAGACGTGCGCAGCGCGTACGCGCGTTGGCGGAGAGTCCGGCGCCTTCGTTCCCGACGGCGAGTGCAACCGTCGTCGGCGGCGCGATCGTTTCGACCGGCTGCCCCTCGACGTCGGCGCCCCAGAGCGGGATCGCGTGGTCGCGGAGAAAGCCATCCAGGGCGTCCCAGCTCACCGCCAGTGCGGGATAGTGAAAGAGAGCGCCCATTGCGCTACGGACGACTTTGGCGTTCCACAGGTCAACCGTACCGGGTGCGGCAAGCGTGGCGGAGGCGCCGAGGGCCGCCGCGGTGCGGAGCATCGTGCCCGCGTTGCCGGGGTCCTGCACGGCATCCAGCACTAGCACGCGCGCGCGCGGCGGCACGGCGAGCGTGTCGAGCGTGATCTCCGGTACTGCGGCGATCGCGAGCACGCCCTGCGGCGCATCGGTGGAGGCCGCGGTCGCGAACTCCGCTTCGTCCAGCTCGAGTACGGGAAGGCCGCGCTCCTCGATGCGATCGCGGAGCGCCTGCCCGCGGGCGGCGCTGTCCAGGCCCGGCCCCATGAGCACCCCGCGGATCTCGAGCGGGCTACGCAGCAGCTCCTCCGTCGCGCGCACGCCTTCGCAGACGAACAGCCCTGATCGTTCCCGCGCCTTCCGACGGTGGAGATCGCGGGCGACGGTCAGCAGCTTTGCGGCCATCTATCTGGGTGGGGCTGGGTGGTTCGGCATGCTGTGAAGATGAGGTACGAACGGCAGGCGTCCAACATCCTGGTGACGCTTGCGCGCGCGCTTCGCGCGACCAAACGCCGATCGGATGTCGTTCAGGCGACGCGGTGTCGCTCCGCCATCGACGCCGCGGCGCCCTGCGCCAGCAGCTCGTCGATTCCCACGCGTACTCCCGGCGCGGCGCGCGCGACTCCCACGGTCATTTGCAGGCGCCAGGCGGCGTAGTCATTCGTCATCCGGTGACATTCGAGTCGTTCGCGCAGGCGGGACGCGATGACGTCGCGCGTCTCGTCCGCCGCGTCGAGAATGAGCGCGCCGAAGTCATCGTCGCCCAGTCGCGCGATCACGTCCGACGCACGGAACGTTTCGCGGAGCACCTGCGAGGCGATCACGAGGACCCGGTCGCCGGCGTCGCTGCCGTGCGTGGCGTTCAGCTCAGCCAGTCCCTGCACATCGGCGACGGCTACCACCAGCCCGCGCGTGCGATGCGCAAGCTTCAAGTGGTGCTCGGCCAGTGTCCGGAAGCCGTGCGCGTTGTAGAGCCCCGTGAGTGGGTCGGTGAGGGAGAGTTGATCCAGAGTGCCGTGGAGGCGCGAACGCTCGATCGCGTAGTGCAGCACGCGCGCGAGGAGAGGACCGCTGAGCTCTTCCGTCACGACCGCATCGCAGGCGCCCATCGCGATGGCCGTCCCGCCGGTCTTTTCACCTGTCCACCCCGGACTCACGAGTACGACTACGGGCACTTCGGGCGCCTGCACCCGCGCCCGCACGAGGATGTCCATGCCGGCATCGAGTGACGCGGTGAGATCCACGAGCACTACGTCCACGCGTCCATTGACGAGCCGGGCGAGCGCCTCGTCCATGACAACCGCCGTCAGCGTGAACGCCGGAGTCCGTAGTTGCGACGCAGGCGCCAGGGAGGCGCACAGCAGGCGGGACGCCGGCGAGTCGGTCGTGACCAGGAGGGCCGCGATTGGCTGAAGATCCATTGAGCACCGCGCGATCGGGGGGGCGGAGGAAGCTGGTGGTGACAATTGACGGCGCGCGCGGCGCGGGGGTCACGCGCCGTTGTCGCGCCCATGGGTTAAGGGCATCCTTCGGCGATGGCCACTCCGCCCATTGCCCTCACGATAGCCGGCTCCGACTCCGGGGGCGGCGCCGGAATCCAGGCCGATCTCAAGACGTTTCACCACTTTGGGGTGTTCGGTACGTCCGTGATAACGGCAGTCACGGCGCAGAACACCCGTGGCGTCGCGGGGTGGGCGCCGGTGCCGGTGGCGACGGTCGAGGCGCAGATCGAGGC
>JALYKU010000019.1 GCA_030774595.1 Chloroflexota bacterium
CTCCAGCGCGCCGCGCGCGATGCCGACGGCCTGCGCGGCGATACCGATCCGCCCCGTGTCGAGGCCCCCGAGCGCGATCGGTCCGAAGCCCCCGCCGACCTTGCCAAGGACCCCGTCCGCGCCGAGCGCGACGTCGCTGAACACGATGGCGCTGGTGTCCGACGCGAGGAGGCCCATCTTGTGCTCGGCCGGACCGACGGTAACTCCCGCCGAGTCCAGCGGCACGATGAACGCCGTGATCCCCTCGTGGGGACGCTCCGCGCGGGCCTCCCCGACGCGCGCGAACACGATCGCGAAGGGCGCGTAGCGCGCGCTCGTCACGAAGATCTTCTGGCCCGAAAGGGACCACCCGCCGTCCACGCTCCGCGCCGTGGTTCTGAGCGCGGCCGCGTCCGACCCGGCGGCCGGCTCCGTGAGTGCGAAGGCGCCGAGGCCCGAGCCGTCGATCAGCCGCGGGAGCCAGCGCCGCTTCTGCTCGGGCGTCCCGTGGCGCACGACCGACCCCGCGACGATGCCGCTGTTGACTGAGACACCGACCGCGAGCGCGGGCCACGCGGCGGCGAGCTCCTCGAGCACCAGCGCGAACGAGACGTATGACGCGCCCAATCCGCCGTCGGCCTCGGGGATCGTCATCCCCAGGACGCCGATGCGTGCCAGCTCGGCGACCACGTCGAGAGGCAGCGTTCCGGCGGACTCGGCCGCGGGAACGCGAGGCGCGAGGTCGCGGGCGAAGTGCCTCGCCGCGTCGGCGAGCGCGCGCTCCTCCTCGCCGGCGAAGGGGATCACGGGCATGGCCGGGTCATGCGCCGGCCTTCGCCTTCTTCACGGCCGCGGTGAAGGCGGGGACGAACTGCAGCGCATCCGCGACGACGCCATAGTCGCAGACCTTGAAGATGTCGGCGTCCGGGTCGCGGTTGATCGCCACGATCGTCCTGCTCGAGGTCATCCCGGCGAGATGCTGGATCGCGCCCGAGATGCCGACGGCGATGTACAGGTCGGGCGCGACGCTCTTTCCCGTCTGGCCGACCTGCTCCTCGTTGGGCCGCCATCCCGCATCGGTCACGGCGCGCGACGCTCCGAGCGCCGCACCGAGGGAGTCGGCCAGCTCCTCGACGAGGTGCCAGTTCTCCGGCCCCCGCAGCCCCCGCCCCCCCGAGACGACGACGCGCGCCTCCGCGAGCGCCACCTTGGCGCCCGCCGACGCCGTCGGCTCGAAGCGCGCGAACGCCAGCGTGTCGACGCCAGGATCCGCGGGCACCGGCGTCACCTCCGGCGGCTGGGCCCCGTCGGCGAGCGGGAAGGCGTTCGCGCGGATGGTCAGGACCGCGGGCAGGCCCACGCGGACCTCC
This sequence comes from Chloroflexota bacterium, assembly GCA_030774595.1. Next base: position 1,350 of record JALYKU010000019.1, read on the forward strand.
GCCCGCACCTTGTCCGCGTACATGCCGCGGGTCACGACGATCGCGCCGTCCTCCGGTGCGATGCCGGTGCAGTCGCCGGCGTAGGCCCACCCGAGGCGCGCCGCTAGGCGGGCGCCGAGGTCGCGCCCCATCGGCGTGGCGCCGATCAGCACGAGATCCGGCGCGTCCGCTTTCGCCTTCTCGGCAAGTGCGGCGGCGGCGGGGAGCGCCGAGTAACGCTCGAGCCCGGTCACTTCGAGCGCGGCGCTCTCGCCCATCTCGGCGGCCCTCGCCGCGAGCTCGCGCGAGACGCGCCGCAGCTCTCCGCCGCTGCGCTCGACGACGACCCAGCTCTTCACCTCAGAGCACCTTGGCTTCGCGGCGCAGGAGGCCGACCAGCTCCTCCGCGATGACGTCCGCCGCGCCGTCCTTCAGGATCTTTCCGCCGCCGCGCGAAGGGGGCAGCTCGAGCCTGCGCACCTCGACCGCGGGCGAGGCGAGATCGACGGCGAGCGTGGCCACGTCCTTCTCGGAGATCTCCTTGCGCTTGGCCTTCATGATCCCGGGGAGTGAGGGATAGCGCGGATCCTTCTCGCTCTTCTGCACGGTGAGGACGACCGGACGCGGGGCGTTCCACACCTCGTGCCCACCCTCCACCTCCTTCCACACCTCGAGCGTGCCGTCCTTGGCTGCCAGCTTCGTCACGGTGCTGACGTGCGGCCACCCGAGCACCTCCGCCAGGGCCGGGCCCACGAATCCCTGGTCGTCATCCGAAGCCTGACGCCCGCACAGGACGACGTCCGGTGCGGCCTCGGCGACGATCTTTCCCAGTACGTGCGCTGTCGCGAGGCCGCCGAGGCCCTCGGCGGCGGCGCCCGTCACGAGCGTGGCGTCGTCGCAGCCCATCGCGAGCGCGGCGCGCAGCGCATCCCGAGCGCGCGCCGGGCCGACCGACACGGCGCTGACGGTGGTGGCGGGATCGCCGTCCTTGTGCTCCAGCGCGAGCTCGATGGCGTACTCGTCGTACGGCGATATCGCCCACGCGATGTCGTCCGTCGCGATGGACAGGCCATCACCGCCGACCTTCACCCGGACGGTCGAATCGGGCACCTGCTTCAGGCAGACGAGGAGCTTCACGCTTCGTCCTGGTCGCCCGAGTACCACAGGCCGAACGCGACGGCGCCTCCCGCGACGAGCAGCGCCACGAGCGACGCGACGACGAACCACACCGCCCGCCCGTCGAACTGGAACGCATTCAGGACCTCCACGCCGTGCTCCCCTCCCCGTCCTTCGCCGCATCCGGGCGGATGCGCGCAGCCACCAGCTCGAGCACGTCGACCGGCTTCAGCTCGTCCTGGACTCCCTTCGCGCCGACGCCCTCGTCGAGCATGATCAGACAGTACGGACAACCCGAGGCGACGGTGTCCGGCCTCCCGCCCGCTCCGCCGACCGCGAGGATCTGCTCGACCCGTCGATGGTTCACGCGCTGGCCGATCTTCTCCTCCATCCACATGCGTCCGCCGCCCGCGCCACAGCAGAATCCCCGCTCGCGGTGGTGCGGCTCGATCTCCACCCGCTGCACGCCCGGGACCGCGTCGAGGACGGCGCGCGGCTCGTCGTAGACGCCGTTGTGCCGGCCGAGGTAGCAGGGGTCGTGGTAGGCGGCGCGGATGACAGCGGCGTTCGCGCCGTCGAGCACGATCCTGCCCTCGTCGATGAGCCGCTTCACGAGCGGAAGGGCGTGCACCACCTCGAACTCGCCACCGAGCTGCGGATACTCGTTCGCGATGGTGTTGAAGCAGTGCGGGCAGCTCGCGATGATCTTACGCACGCCGTGCGTGCGGAACGTCTCGATGTTCTGCTGCGCCTGGAGCTGCCACAGGTACTCGTTGCCGATGCGCCGTGCGGGATCGCCGTTGCACGTCTCCTCGCGCCCGAGGATGGCGAACGACACACCCGCCGCGCGCAGGATCGACGCGAGCGCTTTGGCGACGCGCTGGTTGCGGCGGTCGTAGGACGCCGCGCAGCCGACGAAGTAGAGGTACTCGGCGTCGGGCTTCTCCGCGAATGTCGGCACGGCGACGTCGTTCGCCCAGTCACCACGCGCATCCGCCGCTTCGCCCCACGGATTTCCCGCGCGCTCGATGTTCTGCATCGCCCGTTGAGCCTCGGGCGGGGCGGCGGACTCCATCATCGCGAGGTAGCGCCGCATGTCGACGATCTTGTCGATGTGCTCGATGGTCACGGGGCACGCTTCGACGCACGCCGCGCAGGTGGTGCACGCCCACAGCTCGTCCGGCTTGGTCTCGCTCTGGTGCGCGGGAGCGGTCCCCGTGGCCTTGGGGTCGCGCAGCAGCGGATCTCCTTCGCGCAGGAGCAGGTCGCGGACGTCGAGCACGATCCGCTGCGGGTCGAGCGGCTTGCCGGTGGCCAGCGCCGGGCAGTTGTCCGAGCAGCGCCCGCACTCGGTGCAGGTGTATCCGTCGAGGTGCTGTTTCCACGAGAAGTCGCGAAGCGTCGCGGCCCCGAAGGTCTCCTTGTCCTCGATGTCCTTGATGAGGTCGAGCGCTCCGCGCGGACGCTGGGAGCGGAAGAACACGTTCGGCAGCGTCGTGACGATGTGCAGGTGTTTCGATCGCGGCAGGTACGCGGCGAAGGCGAGCACGGTCACCACGTGGATCCACCACGCCCCCGCGAAGATCGCGGGGGCGGCGGGTCCACGCAGGAGCGGCGCGACGAGGCCGGCCAGGGGCGGGGGTGTCTGCCCTTTCGCGAGGAGCTCGGCGGCGACGCCGGCGGCCTCGAACACCAGCAGCGTGATCATCAGGACGCCGATGAGCGCGAGGATGATGTAGCCGTCGAGCGCGATGTGCATGTGCTGGGGCCGAAGCACGAGGCGCCGGATCGCCGCGAGCGCGATCGACGCCAGCACGGCGATCGCGAAGAGGTCGATGGTCCACGCGTACACGGCGCTCTCCGTGCCCGGCAGGCGCAGGCCGAGGATCCCGTTCAGCAGCAGGTCAGCGGTGCCGAACGTGATCACGAGGAATCCCCAGAAGATGAGCGCGTGCGCCGCCCCGCGCACCAGGTAGGGGCGCTTCAGGAGCTTTCGCTGGCCGAGGTAGACGACCAGCTCGTCGCGAAGGCGGCGGCGCGGGTGATCGGTCCGGTCCTCGTCACGCCCGAGCCGGAGGTACCGGTACAGGCGCCACGAGCGCCAGAAGAAGGCGCCGAAGCCGACGAGCGACAGGAGCACGAGCAGCGCGGCTCCCGGGCCGACGGTGGGTGGCGTCATCGCGGTCTCACTCGCGCAGCATGTCCTCGGCGATGACGAGCTTCATGATCTCGCTGGTGCCCTCGTAGATCTCGGTGATCTTCGCGTCGCGGTAGTGTCGCTCCGCCGGGAAGTCCTTGAGATACCCGTAGCCCCCGAAGATCTGCACGCACTCGCGCGCCGCCTTCATCGCGATATCGCTCGCGAAGAGCTTGGCCATGGCGGCCTCGGCCGCGTAGTCCCCGCCCGCGTCCTTGGTCGCCGCGCCGCGCCAGCACAGAAGGCGCGCCGCGTCGATCTCGGTCGCCATATCCGCGATCTTCCACTGGATCGCCTGGAACTCGGCGATCGGCTTCCCGAAGGCCTCGCGCTCGTTCGCGTACGCGAGCGAGTCCTCGAGGCACGCGCGCGCGATGCCCACGGCCTGCGCCGCGATGCCGATGCGGCCTCCGTCGAGGGTCTCAAGAGCGATCCTGAAGCCGTCGCCGACGTCGCCCAGCAGCTGGTCGCCGGGGACCCGCACCTCGTCGAACACGAGCTGCGCGGTGTCGCTCCCGCGGATGCCGAGCTTGCGCTCGATCTTGCCGACGGAGAGGCCCGGTGTCGGCTTCTGCACGACGAACGCCGCGATGCCCTTGTGCCGTTTCGCGGCATCCGTCTGGGCGAACACGATGACGATGTCGGCGGACGCGCCGTTCGTGATGAAGTTCTTGGTCCCGTTCAGCACCCATGCGTCGCCGTCGCGCTTCGCGCTCGTGCGCATCGCGGCGGCGTCGCTTCCCGATACGGGCTCCGACAGCGCGAAGCATCCGATCATCCGGCCCGACGCGACCGGCTCGAGCCAGCGCTCCCTCTGCACGTCCGTCCCGCGGGCCAGCAGAGGGCCGCACACGAGCGAATTGCTCACGGTCATGATCGTGCCCGTCGACGCGCACGCGCGGTTGACCTCCTCCATCGCGAGGACGTACGAGACGGTGTCGAGCCCCGCGCCGCCCCACCTCTCGGGGATGTAGATGCCCATGAGGCCCAGCTGGCCGAGCTCAGCGACCAGCTCCTCCGGGATCGCGCCCTTCTCGTCGATCTCCGCCGCGCGAGGCAGCACCTTCTCCCTCGCGAACTGGCGCGCGGTCCGCTGGACGAGCTGCTGCTCCCCGGAGAGCGACAGGTCGAACCCGCCCGTCGCGGGCTCGGTCGCGGCGGTCATCGGTCGTCCGCCTCACCGATCCCGATGAACCGCCCGTCGGGGTCGCGCGCGAAGAAGTAGGGACGCGGCTTGTCCTCGTACAGCTCACCGACCACACGGCCTGCCGAGCGCGCGCGCTGGTACGCCGCGTGGACATCCGGAACGCGGAACCAGACGACGAATCCGTCGCCCAGCCCCACCTCCGCCGCGGTCTCCCGGTCGTCGCGGTCGTGCAGCGCGAGCCTCGCGTTCGCGGCCTGGAACCAGTTCGAGTCGTCGCCCTCGGACTGCTGGGACACGCCGAGCAGCTCGCGGTAGAAGCGCGCGACCTCGGGGCGCCGATCGGTGAACACGAACACATGGTCCATCCAGATGTGCTCAGTCATAGCGGTAGAAACCGCGCCCGCTCTTGCGTCCAAGCCACCCCGCGTGCACGTATTGCCGGAGCGGCGGAGCCGGACGGTACTTGTCGTCGCCGAGATCGCGCTGCAGCAGCTCGAGGATCGCGAGGCACACGTCCAGCCCGATGAGATCCGCGAGCGCGAGCGGACCCATCGGATGGTTCATCCCGAGGCGCATGACGGTGTCGATGTCCTCGGCGGAGGCCACGCCCTCGTAGAGCGCGAACGCGGCCTCGTTGATCATCGGCATGAGGACCCGGTTGGCGATGAAGCCAGGGACGTCGCGCGACTCGACGGGGGTCTTCCCAAGATCGCCGGCGAGCTCTCGCACGGCGGCGACGGTCGCCTCTGACGTGCGGAGCCCACGCACCACCTCGACGAGCGCCATGAGCGGCACCGGGTTCATGAAGTGCATCCCGACGACCTGCTCCGGGCGCCCGGTCGCCGCGGCGAGCTGCGTGATCGGGATCGACGAGGTGTTCGAAGCCAGGATGGCGCGCGGAGCGCACGCGCGATCGAGCTCGCGGAACACCTGGATCTTCACCGCGGGATCTTCGAACACGGCCTCGATGACGAGGTCGACGCCACCGAGGTCGGCCATTTCCGTCGAGGTCCGGATGTTCTGGACGACGTCCTCGGCGCTACGCGGGAGACGGCGCTTCGCTTCGAGCTTGGCGAGCGACGCGGCGATGGTGTCCCCCCCGCGCTTCAACTGATCGGCGCTCACGTCGACGAGCAGGACCTTGTGTCCCGCCGTTGCGCAGACCTGCGCGATGCCCGCGCCCATGGTCCCCGCCCCGACGATCCCCACGTCCCCGACGCTCACGGCGCCTCGACGGCGAGCGCGACGGCTTCGCCCCCGCCGAGGCAGAGCGAGACCACACCGCGGCGCTTGCCGCGCCGCCGAAGGGCGTAGAGCAGCGTCACCAGCAGCCTCGCTCCGGACGCCCCGATGGGATGCCCGAGGGCCACGGCTCCGCCATTGACGTTGAACTTCTCCTCGGGGATACCGAGGTCGCGGCGAACACCTTCCACGCCCGAGAATGCCTCGTTGACCTCGAAGAGGTCTACGTCGTCGATGGACCATCCCGCGCGCTCCAGGCACCGCCGGATCGCGCCCGACGGGGCGAGCAGGAACAGGTTCGGCTCGGCGCCGTGCTGGCCCTGCGCGACTATGCGCGCCAGCGGCGTCGCGCCGAGCTCCGCCGCGCGGTCCGCGCCGGAGACCACCACCGCTGCGCCGCCGTCATTCAGCTTCGAGGCGTTCCCCGCGGTGACGGTGCCGCCATCCTTGAACGCGGGCTTCAGCGCCGCGAGCTTTTCCAGCGAGGTCTCGCGCGGCGTCTCGTCGGCGCGGACGACCCTGACCTGGTCTTTCTTTCCGGGAACCTCGACGGCGACGATCTCGTCGTCGAAGGCGCCGCTCGCCTGCGCGCGGAGCGCTTTCTCGTGCGACCCGAGCGCGAAGCGGTCCTGGTCCTCGCGCGTGAGCGAGCAGCGCGTCGCCGCCTCTTCGCCCCCGAGCCCCATGTGGCCGTGACCGTAGGCGTCGACGAGTCCGTCGGTGAGGTTCGCGTCCTCGATGCGATGCTCGCCGAGTGCGAGGCCCGCGCGCAGGCCGTGCATCAGGTACGGCGCGTTCGACATCGACTCCATACCCCCCGCGACGACGACGCGCGCTTCGCCGGCCTGTATCTGGGCCGACGCGATCATCACGGCCTTGAGGCCAGAGCCGCAGACCTTGTTGACCGTCGTGCACGGCACCGACCACGGCAGACCGGCGCTGTGCGCCGCCTGGCGGGCGGGGGCCTGGCCCACGCCTGCCTGCACCACGTTGCCCATGTAGACCTCGTCGACGTCGCCGGGCGCGACACCGGCGCGCTCGAGCGCGCAGCGGATCGCGATCGCGCCGAGCTTCGGCGCGGAGAGCGGGGCGAGCCCGCCGAGGAAAGCGCCGATCGGCGTGCGCGCCGCGCCGAGGAGCACGGCCTCGGTCATGCTCCCTCTCCCTCTGCCATCAGCCGCCGCGAGACGTGGTCACGGTACGAGCGGATCTCGTCGCGTAGCGCCGCGAGCTCGTCCATACGCGCCGCTGTCGTGGCCAGGTGGGCGTCGAGCAGCTCGACGAGCCGCGGCAGCACGCTCGAGTTCGATCGATGCCGTCGGTACAGGCGCTCGAGCGCGAGCATCTCCTGCAGCGACAGCCCGAGCACCTTCAGTTTCTGGATGAAGCGCAGCCGCCGCACGTCGTCCTCGGTGTACACGCGCATGCCGCCCTCGAGCCGCTTCACCGACTCGAGCAGCCCGAGCTCCTCGTAGTAGCGGATCGTCCGTTCGGTCAGTCCGAGCCGGCTCGCGAGCTCACCGATGCGGTATCCGCCGACGCTGATGGCCATGGCCGCACCCCCGTCACCAGTTGACGTGAACTGTCGACGAGATGGTACCGGCTACGAGACCGCGTGCCACGGCGGCCGCGTCCTCTTTCTCGGCGCGCGTTCAGGCTCGCGCCACGCCGCCTTCGGCGGCGTTCACGCGACGAGGTCACGGAGCGCGAGCGCAAGGGCGGAGGCCCCGAGGGCCGCGTCCTCCAGCGAAGCGTTCTCGCGCGGAGTGTGGCTGCCGCCGCGTGAGCGGACGAAGAGCATCCCGCTCGGCACGCCCGCGAGCACGGCGTTCATCGCATCGTGGCCGGCGCCGCTTCCGAGCGCAGGGGCGTCGACGCCGACGGCCGCCGCCGAGCGGCGCAGCAGGCTCACAAGGCCGGGGTCGAGCCGGGTCGGCGGGACGTCGGAGAGTGCGTCGAACGTCGACCGCAGTCCGCGGGCGTCACCGACCAGACGCATGGCCTGGCGGAACTGCCTGACCACCGCAGCGAGCGACCGCGCGTCCGGCGCGCGAACATCCACGGAGAAGGTGCACTCGGCCGGGACCACGTTCTTCGCCCCCGGGCGCACGGAGATCTCCCCCACGGTCGCGACGGTGCCGGTGAGGTGCAGCGCCGCATCCTCGAGCGAGCCGATCATCTCCGCCGCTCCCGCGAGGGCGTCGCGCCGGCCGGTCATCGGCGTCGTCCCCGCGTGATCGGCGCGCCCCCGCACGGCCACTCGGCCGTGGACGATGCCGACGATGTCGCTGACCACGCCGAGAGCCCGGTCCGCGTCCGCGAGGCGCGGCCCCTGCTCGATGTGCAGCTCGAGGTACCTCGCGACGGCGCGCCGGCGCGCGGCGGCCGGTTCCCCCGCCTCGCCGAGCGCGCGCAGGGCATCGG
>JALYKU010000020.1 GCA_030774595.1 Chloroflexota bacterium
TCGCGGCTGCGCGTCGACCGCTACGGCGATCCCGTCCGCGCGGCCCTTGATGCGGAGGATCGCCGCATCCGCGCCCGGGCCCACGACGGTGTCGGTGCCGACCATCTGGTCGTACGTGCGGTACAGCGCGCGCCGCGACGAGACCTCGGGGGACGCGAGGAGACGAAGCGCCTCCCGATCCATATCGGCGTCGGCTTGCTGATCCACGTGAAACATTTCACCGGTCTGGCGTTGCTCGGCCTCCGCGCGGTACGAGTCCGCGAGCGGGTCGATGTCGTACTCGGGCGCGTCGTCCGCGAGCGCCGTGGGTGGGAGAGAGGCGACGACCCTGTCGCCGTCGCGGATCTCGAGCGTCTCCTCCAGGGTGACCTCGCCGATCCGCGCGGCGTGAAGCTCCCAGCGCGCGAAGACGCGCTCGATCTCCGCCTCGCGCCCGGCGCGCGCGACGACGAGCATCCGCTCCTGGGATTCGGACAGCATCACCTCGAAGGGCGCCATGCCGCTCGCGCGACGCGGCACGGCCGCGACGTCGACGCGCATGCCCGCGCGGCTCTTCGCGGCGACCTCGCTCGCCGCGCAGCAGAGGCCCGCCGCGCCGAGGTCCTGGATCGCCTCGACCGCGCCGGACCCGATGAGCTCGAGGCACGCCTCGAGCAGGAGCTTCTCGAGGAACGGATTCCCGACCTGGACCGACGGACGCTTGGCGTCGTCGCCGGGGCCGAGCTCGAACGAGGCGAGGAGCGACGCGCCGGCGATCCCGTCGCGGCCGGTGTCGCTGCCGACCAGGTACACCGCGCTGCCGGGTCGCGCCGTGGACGCGCTGGCGACCTGCCCCCTGCGCACGAGTCCCACGCACATCGCGTTCACGAGCGGGTTGTCGCCGTAGGGGGATCCGAAGGACACGTGTCCTCCGACGTCGGGGATGCCGACGCAGTTGCCATAGAACGAGATGCCTCCGACCACGCCGCGGACCGCGCGGCGCGTGGAGTCTTCCGCCGGGTCCCCGAAGGCGAGCGCGTTGAGCAGCGCGACCGGCCGCGCGCCCATGGCGAAGATGTCGCGCAGGATCCCGCCCACCCCCGTCGCGGCGCCCTGGAAGGGCTCGACGGCGGAAGGATGGTTGTGGCTCTCGACCTTGAAGACGCACAGCAGGCCGCCTCCGATATCCACGGCCCCGGCGTTCTCGCCCGGCCCGATGGCGACGCGTTCCCCCGTCGTGGGCAGCGTCCGCAGGAGCCGCTTGCTGTGCTTGTACGCGCAGTGCTCGCTCCACATCGCGCCGAACATCGCCCACTCGAGGGCGTTCGGCTCCCGCGCGAGGAGATCGCGAACGCGCCCGGCCTCGAAGTCACTGAGGCCCACTTCGCGCGGGATGTCCTGGCTAGGCTGCGCCGCCTTCGTCCCGGTCGCGACCGGGAACGAGCTCATGAGTCGGCGGACGCTCCCAGGAACTTCTCGACCTGGTCCGCGAACGTCGCGATGTCCACCACCCGCGACTGGATGTGTCCGTATACCTCGTCGATGTCCGTCTGCTCGCGGTCATAGGCGAGGAGGTTGCGCATGTTCGCGAGGTGCTCGAGGCGGTACGCGAGGCTCTTCTCGATGATCCCGCGCTCGGCGATCGCGTCGAGGATGTCGTGATACGCCTCGGGCTTGGGCAGCGCGAGCGCCATCACCAGGTACGCACCGGTCCCGAAGAGGAGCTCCACGGCCTGCTGCAGATACCACTGCGCGAGGCCGTAGAGCTTCGGATCCGAACGGAACTTGGGGTGGTCGATCGCTCGCAGGTCGGTGAGCAGCAACACGTACTCGCGCAGGCGCGCCAGCCGGCGCCGAACGTAGTCGCCGTCGATCGCGAAGCGCTCGGTCCGCATCCGTTCCGCGAGCGCGCGCGATTGCGCCTCGTCGTACTTCTGGAACTCGAGGTACTCGAGCACCGCGCGCGCCTCGAACTCCACGCGGCGCTTGCGGTCGCGCTGGTAGAGGAGCGACCAGCTCTTGATGACCTGGGCGCGCTGGAGAAGGGAGGACTGGTTCAGGATCACGACGTCGAGCCCTTCGGTGTCGAGCGCCTTGGAGAGTTCGCTCACGAAATAGACCTGGTAGTCGAAGAACTCGTTGACCTTGATCTTGTCCAGCAGCAGCAGAGCGACATCCAGGTCGGCGTAGGCGCCGGCGATGCGGCGGCCGGACGGCGTGCCCTGAGCGTAGGCGGCGTCCACCGGGTTGGCGTGGAAGAGGTTCTGGAGCTGCGCCTGGCGCTCGAAGAGGTCCATACCCTTTTATATACCGGCACGGAGCGAAGCAGGCTCCGCTTGCAGGTCAGCTAAGCAGGCTAACACACGAGCCCCGTCCGAGCCGCCGAGGACCTCCTCGGAGCAGCGCTCGGGGTGCGGCATCAGCCCGACGACATTCCCGGCCGTGTTCCGTACTCCGGCGATGTTCCCGAGCGACCCGTTCGGGTTCGCCTCCGCGGTCGCGGCGCCGCGATCGTCGACGTAACGGAAGACGACCTGGCCCGCGCGCTCGACCTCGGCCAGCGTCGCGTCGTCCGCGACCCAGCACCCCTCGCCGTGGGCGATCGGCATGCGCAGGACCTCTCCGCCGAGACCTCGCGTGAAGGGCGTGGCCTCGCTCTCGACGCGCATCCGGATCCAGTCGCAGCGGAACTCCAGACCGACGTTACGGACGAGCGCTCCCGGCAGCAGGCCGGCCTCGCACAGGATCTGGAAGCCGTTGCAGGAGCCCAGGACGGGCCCACCCGCATCGGCGAAGCGGCGCAGCTCCCGCGTCGCCGGCGAGAGCTTGGCGATCGCCCCCGCCCGGAGGTAGTCGCCGTACGAGAACCCGCCCGGCACTATCGCCGCGTCGAAGCCGGCGAGGTCCGCGTCCGCGTGCCAGACGATCTCGCAGGGGACTCCCAGGAGACCGAGGGCGTGCGCGAAGTCGCGCTCGCTCCACGTGCCGGGGTAGCGGAGGATCGCGGTCCTCACGCCCGCACCGCATCCCGGCTCAGCCGCACCTCGAAATGTTCGATGACCGGATTCGCGAGCAGCTGGTCCCCCATCCGCTGCGCGGTCTCGCGGGCGGCGACCTCGTCGGCGGCGTCGAAGCGCACGACGATCTCCTTGCCCGTCCGCACGTCGTCGACGGCCATCCCGAGCGCGCGAAGCGCGCCC
>JALYKU010000021.1 GCA_030774595.1 Chloroflexota bacterium
TCGCGGCTGCGCGCACGCCGCGCGAGGACGAGCATCTCGGCGCCGGCGAGGCGCGCGAGCTCGGTGAGGTCCGCCGGCCCCTCGCCGCGAAGCGTCGCGATCGCTTCCGCGACCTCGAGGGCGTTCCCCACCGCGTGGCCCAGCGGCTGCTCCATGTCGGTGAGCTCGCACGTGACGGCGAGGCCGTGGGCGCGGCCGATCGCGACCATCGCGCGTGCGAGCGCGGCCGCCGAGCGCCGGTCCTTCATGAACGCGCCGCTGCCGACCTTCACGTCGAGAACGACGGCGTTCGCGCCGGCGGCGATCTTCTTCGACATGATGCTCGACGCGATCAGCGGGATGGAAGGCACGGTGCCGCTCGCGTCGCGCAGCGCGTACAGGAGACCGTCCGCCGGCGTGAGCTCCGCCGTCTGTCCGGTCACGACCACGCCGATCCGGCCGAGCTGCGCGAGGAATTCATGCGTCGTCAGGTCCACGCGGTATCCCGTGAACGACTCGAGCTTGTCCAGCGTCCCCCCGGAGAATCCGAGCCCGCGCCCACTCATCTTCGCGACCGGCGCTCCGCACGCCGCCACGAGCGGCGCCACGACGAGCGTTGTCTTGTCGCCGACGCCCCCGGTCGAGTGCTTGTCGACCACGCGGCCGAAGCTCGAGAGATCCAGCCGGTCGCCCGACTCCACCATGGCCGCGGTGAGGGCCGCTGTCTCGCGCGCGTCCATCCCACGCCACACCACGGCCATGCAGAACGCGCTCATTTGGTAGTCGGGGATCTGCCCCGAGACGTAGCCCGCCACGAGCCCGCGGATCTGCTCGTCGCTCAGCCGGCCGCCGTCGCGCTTCCTTCCGATCGCTTCGACGGCGCTGGTCACATCCTCGCGACCACGCCCTTCACGAGCTCTCCCAGGCGGCGTCCGGCCCGATTCGCGACGTCGAGCACGGCCTCGGCGGTCACGTGCTCCGGGCGGTCGCCGAGGGCCATGTCCGTGACCGTGGCGATCGCGAGGATGCGCATGCCCATGTGCCGCGCAACGAGCACCTCGGGGACCGTGCTCATGCCCACGGCGTCGGCGCCCCAGGCGCGCAGCATGCGCAGCTCGGCGGGCGTCTCGTAGTTCGGCCCCGGCACCGCGACGTACACGCCCTCCCGGAGATCGCCATCGAGGCTCTTCGCGAGCGCGCGCAGGTCCTCGGTATACGCGCCGAGCATGTCGACGAAGCGCGGCCCGAGAGAGGGGTCGTTGGGCCCGCGCAGCGGGTTGTCCGGCATGAAGTTGATGTGGTCGGCGACGAGCATGAGATCGCCCGCGGCGAACGCCGGATTCAAGCCACCACAGGCATTCGTCAGGACGAGCGTCTCGATGCCCCACGCGCGGAAGACACGGACCGGGAACGTCACCGCGGGCATGTCGTAACCCTCGTACCAGTGAAGGCGGCCCTTCATGACGGCGACGGGCTTTCCCCCGATCCGGCCGACGACGAGCTCGCCCGCATGACCGGGGGCGGTGCTGCGCTGCCACCCGGGGATGTCTCCGTACGGGATGCGGATCGCATCCTCCACCTCGTCGGCGAGCGCCCCCAGCCCGGAGCCGAGGACGATACCGGCGATGGGTACGGCCTTCGTTCTCGCGCGGATGGCGTCCACCGCGGGTCCCGTCTGGAGTGACATTCAGTTCCCTTCCTTGAGGATCTTCTGCCGCAGGAGCGCGAGGAACGGCGGCATCGTCGCCGTGCGAACGAAGCGCGCCACCGTCGCCGAGCGGCACACGTCGATCCGGTCGCCGATGCGCAGCGCGTGCTCCTCCTGGCCGTCGCACGATAGGCGGGCGGGCTCGTCGAGCACGCCGAACGAGATCATCTGGTCGCGCTCGAGGACGACGGCGTTCCCGAACGACAGGTGAGGCGCGATCGGGACCATCATGAAGGCGCGCGAGTGCGGCAGGATCAGCGGCCCCCCGACGGAGAAGCCGTACGCGGTGCTCCCCGTGGCCGTCGCGACGATCAACCCGTCCGACCAATAGACCGTGAATGGCTCGCCGTCGATCCGGACGTCGAGGTGGATCGTCCGGACGAATTCCCCGCGCGCGACCACGACGTCGTTCAGCGCGAGCATGTGCACCGCTTCCCTGTCGCCGCGCCACAGCCGCGCGTCGAGGAGCGTGCGGTCCTCGGTCTCGTAGCGCCCCGCGGCGACGTCCGCGATGGTGCGCTCGAACCCATCAACCGTCGTGCCGCTGAGGAAGCCGAGGTGCCCGAGATTGACGCCGAGCAGGGCCACGCCGAGCGGCGCCAGGGCGCGGGCGGCGCGCAGCATCGTCCCGTCGCCACCGAAGACGCACGCGACGTCGGACCGGCCCACCTCCGCTTCGAGCGCGCCCGAATCGAGCGAGACGGCCGCCACCTCGTGCCCGCCGGCGCGCAGGTGCGCCGTGGCGGCGGCCGCCGCGCGCATCGCCGCCTCGCGGTCCGGACGCGCGC
>JALYKU010000022.1 GCA_030774595.1 Chloroflexota bacterium
ACCTCGACGCGCGCGGACGGCGGACGGACGGCGTGCGCCGCGGCGGCGCGGCCCCGCGACACGACCGTGGGCACCTCCAGACGCGCGGGCGGCAGTTCGTGCACCGCGAGCGGGATGCCGTCCTCGATGAGGTACGCCTCGCCGGGACCGGAGAGCAGCGCCAAGCCGAAGCCCGCGCGGTCCGGAGCCGCGAGCCGAGCCCGGTAGCGGCGGACCGCCTGCTGGTCGTGGCGCAGCTCCTCGGGGAAGGGCGCGGCATCGGTCAGGACCACGCGGCCGTGGACCGGATGAGCGAGGCCGAGCGAAAGCCAGCGGCCGCCGGAGGACACGCTCCCGGCGACGATGCCATCGCCGAGATCGAGCGGCTTGTACGGGCGCGAGGGGTCGAGGGCGACCGGCCGCGAGTCAGTGCACCGCAGGCGAAAGGGCGCTCCCGCTCCCCGCATCCATCCAGCGCATCTGGGCGGGATCGGCCTCGAGGAATACGTCCTCGTTCGAGCGGACCGTGGTCTCGACGCCGGTCTGCACCTTCACCGGAGTCTTGCCCACGAGGACGGTGACGAGCGCGTGCGAGCCCAGCGGCTCGACCACCAGCACTTTCGCCGGGATCCCGGCGGAGCCCAGGCGAAGATGCTCGGCGCGGATCCCCAGGAACACGTTGCGCCCCTCGGCCGGCGGCGCGTGCCCGTCCAGCGGGACCCGGAAGCCGTCTCCCTCGAACGCGCCGCCCTGCACCTGGCCGGGCAGGAAGTTCATCGGCGGCGAGCCGATGAAGCCACCCACGAACTGGGTCGCCGGCCGGTCGTAGACGCGCATCGGGGCGTCGCACTGCACGATGGCGCCGTCGCGCATCACCGCGATGCGGTCGCCCATGCTCATCGCCTCGACCTGGTCGTGCGTCACGTAGATCGTGGTGCGCTTGACCTCATCGTGCAGGCGCTTGAGATCGGCGCGCGCCTGGAGCCGGAGGAGGGCGTCGAGGTTCGACAGAGGCTCGTCCATGAGCAGGACGGGCGCGTCCATGACGATCGCGCGCGCGACGGCCACGCGCTGCCGTTGGCCCCCCGAGAGCTGCGCAGGGTGCCGGGAGAGGAATGGCTGCAGCCCGAGCAGGTCCGCGCCCTCCTCCACGCGCCGCCGGATCTCGGCCTTCGGCCGGCGGTGCATGCGCAGGCCGAAGCCGATGTTGTCGAACACCGTCATGTGGGGGAACACCGCGTAGCTCTGGAAGACCATCGCGATGTCGCGGTCCCGCGGCGCCAGCGTCGTCACGTCGCGCGTGCCCATCGTGACGTGCCCGGAGTCGACGTTCTCGAGCCCCGCGATGCAGCGCAGCAGGGTGGTCTTGCCGCACCCGGACGGGCCCAGCAGGACCATGAACTCGCCGTCTTGGATCTCAAGAGTCACGTCGCGCAGCGCGAGCGACTTGCCGAAGCTCTTGGTGATGCCCTGCACGGTGATCGTGGACATCAGCGCCCTCCCCATAGGTTCAGTAGGTACTTGCGGATGAAGAAGATGAAGACGACGGCGGGCAGGACCATGAAGAAGCCGCCCGCGAACTTGAAGAAGAGCGGCGAGTCGCTCAGCGAGCTGAGCACCTGCGCCGGAAGCGTCCGGGTGCGCAGCGTCAGGATGGTCGCGGCGAAGACCTCGTTCCACGAGATCACGAACGTGAAGATCGAGGCGGCGGCGAGTCCAGGCAGGGCCAGCGGCAGCGCGATGCGCAGGAACGCGGTGAACCGGCTGCAGCCGAGCGTCATCGCGGCCTCCTCGAGCTCGTGCGAGACGCTCACGAACACCCCGCTCGTCACGAGGATGATGAACGGCAGCGCCATCGCCGTATGGATCAACGCCACCCCGAAGATGTTGTCGTACAGCCCCAGCTGGAGGAACGTCACCGCCAGCGGGATCGAGAGGATCGCGATCGGGAACATCTTGGTGGCGAGCACGATGAGCTGGAAGGCATCGCGGCCGCGGAACCTGAATCGTGCCAGCGCGTAGCCGGCGGGCGCGCCGAGCAGCAGCCCGAGGGCGATCGTCAGCATCGCGACGATGAAGCTGTTGATCACCGACGCGATCACGCCACGCGATTGCAGGAAGAACTCCATCGTGTCGGACGACAACTGCGCCGGGAGGAAGCGCTTGGGATAGTCGAAGACCGCTCCCTGCGGGCTGAAGGCGGAGATCCCGATCAGGTAGAACGGCACGAGCACCCAGAGCGCGAGGAGGATCGCGCTGCCGTAGAGGAGCGTCCGGTCGAGCGCCACGCGTACCGTCATCGCGCCATCTCGGCTTCGCCCAGGCGGAGCACGCGCAGGTAGACGACCGTCGCGATGATCGTGAGCCCGAGCAGCAGCACCGCGTACGCGGCCGACACGTTGGGATTCCGGTTCGCCGAGTACCACGTGTAGGCCTCGCCCGCCAGCACCGGCATGTTGCGCCCGGCGAGCGCGAAGACGACGGCGAAGGTCTGGAAGGCGAAGATCGTGCGGATGATCAGCGCTGACTGCAGGCTCGGGCGGAGCAGCGGCAGCACGACATGGATCGTCCGGCGGACGCGGTTGGCGCCGAAGAGGTCGGCGGCCTCGAAGTAGTCGCGCGGGATCAGCTGGAGGCCGGCGATGAGGATGATCAGGACGATCGACGTCGCGCGCCAGGATTCGGCGATCACGATGGCGGAGAGGATGCCGCCGAAGTTCTCGAAGGAGAGGAAGGTCTGCGGCGACCCGATGAGCCCGGCACCCTGGAGCACGGTGTTCAGGTAGCCGGTCTGCGTGAAGATGGCGAGCCACACGATGCCGGCCGCGAGGTCGGACACCGCGAGCGGGACCGCGTAGATGTAGAGGAACCAGCCGTGTCCCTTGAAGCGCGAATGGATGAGCAGCGCCATCGCCAGCGCGAGAACGATCTGCAGCGGCACGATGAGGATCAGCAGCAGCAGCGTGTTGCGCCATGAATCGGAGAACGCGACGTCGCCGGCCATGCGCTGGAAGTTATCCGTCGTGAACCCGCTGCCACCCTGCACGGTGACCGCGAGGATGAGCGCCTGGACCATCGGGATGACGATGAGCAGGACGAGGAAGGCGATGGAGGGGAGGAGGAGCGCGAACGGCAGAAGCTGATCGGCTCGCGCTCGCATCTCCCCGTCAGTCCCTGGTCACTTCACCTGGCACGGGCCGGTGGACTTGCCGTCGGGTCCCCAGCACGGCGCGGCGGCGTCGGTGACGGCCTTCTGGAGCAGGGCGGCCTGCTCGTTGAGGACCGTCTGGATCGCCTCGTTCTTGATCACGATCCGCTGGAACGTGTCGACCATGGCCTTGTTGAAGTCGCCACCCTTGGCGCCGAGTCCAACGGGCAGCGGCACGACCTTGGCGTCGCTCGACTTCGCCTGCTTGGCGACCGCGTCGGCCTCGAGCTTCAGCCCCTTGTTGAGGTCGTCGGGAAGCTTCACGTCGATGACCGGGAAGAAGCTGTTCTCCCGGAGCGTCGAGATCTGCGTCTCGGGTATCAGCAGGTAATCGATGAGCGCCTCGGCGCCGGCCTTGTTGGGCGAGGTCTTCGGTATCCCGAGCCCGATGACCACGCTCATGTAGTACCTGCCCTTCGGGCCTGCGGGCGCGGGCGCGGCGACGAAGTCGTCGGGCTTCGCCTTCAGCACGTTGATCAGGCGCGCCGCGTGGTCGAAGCCGATCCATACCTCTTCGGATTGCAGCGGCTCCTGCATGAACGCGTATGTCGTGGACTGCGGGTTGGTGTACTGCCAGAGCTCCTTGATCTTGCCCCACATCGCGGCCGCCTCGGGCGCCTTGTAGGTCGTCACGAGGCCGCCGGTGTACGAGGGGTAGAAGTACCCCTGCAGCAGGCGGTGGAGGAGGCTGTTCGTTCCGCCGGGCAGGCCGATCTTCTTCTGGCCCGTCTTGTCCGTGATGTTCTTGCCCCACGCAATCAGCTGGTCATACGTCAGCGCGTTGACGTCCGCGCCGCTGGGGAGGTACTGCAGCGCCTTCTTGTTGATCGCGAGGAAGTAGGTCGCCTGCATCCACGGGATGTACAGCTGCTGCGAGGTCCCGAACTTCCCGAGGCTCACCATGTCGTCCGGGATCTTCGCGTCCTTGTGCTTGTCCGCGATCTTCGTCAGGTCCTCGAGATAGCCGGCGGCGACCAGGTTGCTGAACGTGCCGTTCTCGAGCCCGATGATGCCGATCTGGCCCTCGCCACCCGCCTTGGCCTCGGCGGTGATCCGGTCGAGCACCGGCGCCTCCATGTCCGTAGAGAAGTCGACGGCCGCGCCCTTGTAGTTGCCGAGGATCGTCTTGCGCATCGCCTCCTGCTCGGTGACCGGGGTGAACTGCGTGGAGAGGAAGACGAATCCCTTGCCGGAATCGGCGGCCCCGGTGCCGCCGCCGCCCGACGGCGCACCTGTCGTGGCGCACGCCGAGACGAGGATCGTGAGCCCGGCGAGGAGCGCGAGGCCGCGTGCTCCACTCGAAGGTCGCATCTACCTACCTCCTGGACTGTGTCGCCCGAGACTCTATCCGTCCGCGTACGAAAGCGCGACCTGCAGCACCTCGCCCGGCCGGGCGAGCGGCGCGAAGGCGGAGCGGGCGTCCGATTTCCCGCAGCGCCTCGGCATGCCGGTCGCCGGCTTGCCAATGCCGACGACGAGCGCGCGGATGACCCCAGACAACGCGCCCATTGTGCCGATGCGCGAAACCGGAGGTCTCGCGCCGACATACGATCGACGGCGATGGCGGAGATCGTGCCCTTCCACGGGCTGCGCTACGACGAGGCGAAGGCGGGACCGCTCGGCGACGTGATCTCGCCGCCGTATGACGTCATCACGGACGAGCTGCGGGATCGGCTGTACGAGCGGGGCCCGTACAACGTGGTGCGCGTCGAATACGGCCGCGAGGAGCCGGGCGATGGTCCTACCGCCGACCGGTACACACGCGCCAAGGAGACGCTCGAGACCTGGATCAGCGAAGAAGTGCTGCGCCACGACAACACGCCCGCCTTTTACCTCTACGACCACTACTTCGAGCACGCCGGCCGGCGGCTGCGCCGCCGCGGCTTCCTCGGAGCCCTGCGCCTCTACCAGGAGGGCCGCGGCGTCGTGCGTCCGCACGAGCTGACGTTCCCGAAGGCGACGGCCGATCGCCTGCGACTCTTGCGCGCGACGCGGGTCAACACCAGTCCCGTGTTCGGGCTCTTCGCCGACGAGCGCGGCGAGGTTGCGAGATCGCTCGAGGCGTGGATGAGCCGGGGACCAGCGCCGCTGGTTGGTGAAGCGCGGGTCGGCGCCGAGCGGCACCTGGTGTGGCGGCTCGATGACAGGACACTGATGCGCAAGCTCGCCGGCCTCCTCAAGGACGCGCGCATCTATATCGCGGACGGTCATCACCGCTACGAGACCGCGCTCACGTACCTCGACGACGAGCGCAAGGCGGGGCACATCGAGATGGAACAGGACAGCCCCAACTACGTGCTGGCGTACCTCTGTCCCCTCGATGACCCCGGGCTCCTGATCCTCGCCACTCACCGCATCGTGCGCGGCGGCGACGCCGTGCTCGACGAGCTCGTCGCGCGCTCGTTCGATGACACGCCCATCGATGCCGGGGCGCTCGGCGACACTCAGCCCGGCATCGTCCTCGTTCGGGACGGCCTCTTCACGGAGCTCCGCCCGCGAGCGGACGCCGACCTTTCAGCGCTCCACGAGACGTGGCGCACGCTGCCGGTCGCGCAGGCCGAGCATCTGCTCCTGGAACCGGCGCGCGCCGGGGGCGCGACGGTGGAGTACGACCACGATGCGCAGCGGGCGGCCGCGGCGGCCACGAGGGGTACGAGCGCGGTCCTCCTGCGTGCCGTCGATGCGGCCACGCTCCGGCGCGTCGCGGACGCCTGGCAGCGGCTGCCGCAGAAGACCACGTACTTCCACCCCAAGGTGCCCGCCGGCCTGGTGCTGCGCCCCCTCGGCGACTGACCGCCGGCGTCACTTCGGCGACTGACCACCGACGGCCCGCGCGACGAAGCGCCCTGCGGCTCCATGCGACTCACCCGCCTCGGGTCCGCCTTCGACGGCGCGCTCGGGTGCGAGGCCTGCTCGCGTGCACCCCCGTCTTCAGCGCGAACAAACTCGCTACGCGGTTGCCAGCCTCCCTCGGCCGAGCTCCGCGACGCCGCTCACGAGCGAGAAGAGCGCGGCGATGACGAGCGCGCTTCCTATGAGCGCGGCCGGGTCCCGCGCGGCGATCGCCTGCAGCGCGATGTATCCGATGCCGTTCCAGACGAAGAGGTACTCGACGAGTGAGTGCGACGCGCTGGAATGGCCGCTCTCGCGCTCGAGAAGACTCGGTCTGCGGGGAGGGCGGGATTCGAACCCGCGGAGGGGCTTTACTCATCTACCAGCTCCGAGGAAAGCCGTCCGTCGCTCGAGGACGACGAGCGGCCGCCCCTGCCGCACCGTCGGCTATGGGCGCCACAGGTCGATCACCAGCCGAGCCGGATTGGTCAGCATCTGCGCCTGGACGCAGGCGGTGCCATTCAGCCCGGCCAACCAGCTGCTGATGGCCTCGAAGTCGCCCTCCTCCTTGAGCTCGCGTAGGACCGGGAAGCCCGGTACGAAGTCGCGGCTGCCGGCGTAGGACGAGCTCCCGTCCAGCCTCGCGGTGGTCGCGCCGCGGAGCGTGATCTTTAGGACCGGATCGCCGGCGATGGCCAGCGGCAGGCCGCTCGGGTCCTGGCGGTAGGGCGGCGTCGCGGGACTGATCTCGTACGTCGACCCCTCACGGGCCGGACTCTCGCGTGAGGCGAATTCGAACACGATGCGGTCGTAGCCCTCGTGCGAGCCGACGCGCACGTCGACGACCAGCGCCTGCTCGCCGATGATCGATCCCGTCGCCGACGACGCGCACGCGGCTGAGGGCTCGGTCACCGCGGTCGGCTGGGGACTCGCTGGCGCTGGGGGCGGGCTATTCGGGGTCGCGGTCGCTCGCTGGGTGGGAGACGCCGTGGGGCTGACGGCAAAGCTGGGTGAGGCGGTGGTCGCGGCCGTGAGGCGGCCGGTCTCCGTCGCCGCGGGGAGGGAGGCCTGACTGGATCCGCATGCGGCCACGGTGGTCGCGAGAGCCACCGCGGCGAGAGCTCGAAGCATGATCACTCCTCCGCGCGGCGCTCTGTGGCGTTTTCGCCGCGTCGTTCCACCTGAACGAGTCACCGCGAGCGCCCAATCTTTAGCGGCCGGCTGGCGCTGGGTGCCCAACGAATCAGTCAACGTATCTGTGGGAGCAGTGTTACAGAGGCAGGCGCGAATCGGACCGGCGTCCGACAGCTTGACCTTCACGAACTCAAGACCGCGGCGGGAGCGCGCGCAATGTGGCGAATGATTGGCTAAGTGATGCGTGCGCGAGCCTGCTGCTCGCCCAGGGCGTCGCCGCGCGAAACCGTCATGGACATCCTCGGCCACTCGACGCTCGCGATGACGACGCGCTACCGGCACGTCGCCGCCGAGCTCATGGGCGAGGCGGCGAGCGCGATGGACCGCGCGCTGGGCTCGTGGGCGCCAGCGCGGCGTTGCTGTAAAAAGCTGCTGTCAGCGAGCGCTCACTCGGATGTTTCTGGCCGCGCGAGCGGATGGCGAGAGGGCCGGGTAGGGGCGTATTCACGGCGGATTCTGCGGGGAGGGCGGGATTCGAACCCGCGGAGCCGGAAACCCGACTCAGAGGTTTAGCAAACCTCCGCACTCGGCCTCTATGCGACCTCCCCGTGTGAACGAAGTGTAGGCGGCGAACGATCACCGGGATCGTCCGCGAGATGAAAGGACCCGGGCGATAGCATCGAAGCGATGCTCGATCCACGCGTCCTCGCGATCGACATCGGCGCCGGCACGATGGACACGCTGCTGTACGACCCGAGCGAGCCCATGGAGAACGCCGTCCAGCTCGTCCTTCCGTCAGCGACCGCGATCGCGGGCAAGCGCATCGCTGCCGCACGTGAGCGGGGGCGCGACGTGTTCCTCCACGGCAATCTCATGGGTGGCTACCACACCACGAACGCCGTGTGGCGCCATCTCGAAGCGGGGCTTCGCGTCTACGCGACGGAGCTCGCCGCGCGCACGGTGCACGACGACCTCGACCTGCTCCGACGCCGTGGCGTCCGCGTCGTGGAGGACACTCCGGACGGCGCCGTGCCGATCGAGTTTCGCGATCTCGACCTGCCGCGCCTCGCGGCCGCACTCGCGCCCTACGACGTCACACTGCCGCCGACCGTCGCGGTCGCAGCGCAGGACCACGGCTTCTCGCCGTCGTACAGCAATCGCCTCTTCCGCTTCGACCACTGGCGCCGTTACCTCGTGCCGGGCGCGACGCTCGCCCACCATGTCTGGCGCCAGCCACCCGGATACATGACGCGCCTGCGCGCGATCCAGGACGACGTTCCGGGCGCGATCGTCGCGGATACCGGGGCCGTCGCCGTGCTCGGCGCGCTCGAGGACGAGCGCGTCGCCGACGAAGCGCGGACCGGCGCGTGCATCGTGAACGTCGGGAACCAGCACACGCTGGGACTTCTCGTGCGCGGCGAGGAGCTGTTCGGCATCGTGGAGCACCACACCGAGTCGGTCGACACGCCAAAGCTCGAGCGCCTCATCGCGCGTCTGATCGGCGGGACGATCACGCATGACGAGGTCTTCGACGACGATGGCCACGGCGCGCTCATCCTTGACGCCTACCGCGACCTCGAGTCGTTCTCCTTCGTCGCCGTCACGGGTCCGAACCGCCACCTCGCCAAGCCCCTCGGCTGGTACGAGGCGGCGCCCCACGGCGCGATGATGCTGTCCGGCTGCTTCGGTCTCGTACGGGGTGTCGAGCGGCTGCGCGAGCGAGATGCGGCACCGGTGCCCTGAGCTCGACGGATGTGAGCGCGCGTGCCGGCGCCTCGTCGTCGAGCCTGCGCACCGGACAGGGAGAGCGTGGCGCGAGCGCTAGTCACCGCGGCGCTGCACACAACGGGCCCCTGGCCAGGCGCCGTCCGTCTTTACCGGTACGAGCTGCCGAACAACGCGGATTGCGCGAAGTAGACGATGAACGCCACCGCGACGACCCAGAGCAGCGGGTGCACCTGGGCCGCGCGACCGCGGACGAGCTTGATGAAGGCGTAGCTCACGAATCCCGCGCCGATGCCGTTCGTGATCGAGTAGGTGAAGGGCATCACCGCCATCGTGAGCAGCGCGGGCAGCCCGACATCCACGTCCTCGAAGTCGATCTTCGTGACGATCGCGGCCATGAGGAAGCCGACGATGATCAGCGCGGGCGCGGTCGCCTCGCCGGGCACCGCCGTCGCCCACGGCCACAGAAACATCGACGTCAGGAAGAGCAGGCCGGTCACGACGCTCGCGAGGCCCGTGCGCGCGCCCGAGGAGACGCCGGCGGCGGATTCGATGTATGTGGTGTTCGACGATGCGCTCATGAGCCCGCCGAACGCAGCCCCCAGCGAGTCCACCAGGAGGATGCGCTTGATGCGCGGGAGACGCCCCTTCTCGTCGAGCCAGCCCGCCTGCCCACCGATGCCGATGACCGTGCCCATCGTGTCGAAGAAGTCGGACAGCATGATGGTGAAGACGGCCAGCACGGTGCTGAGGATGCCGATGCGGGCGAACGACTCGAAGTTGAGTCCCTGGAACGCGGTGGAGAAGTCGGGAAGCGCCAGGAGATCGTGTGGGATCTCGGCCTTCCCCGGTGCGGTCGAAACGGTGTAGCCAGGGACGAATGCGTGGAGGACGCCGGCGATGATCGTCGTACCGACGACGCCGATGAGCAGCGCCGCGGGCACGCCGCGCGCGAACAGAAGCAACGTCACGATCAGCCCGATCACGGCCGTGACGATCGGACCGGTGTTCAGCTTCGAGAGGGTCACGGGGTCGCCCGGCGGCCCCTGGATCACGAATCCGGCCAGGTTCATGCCAATGAACAGGATGAAGAGCCCGATGCCGACGCCGATCGCGCGCTTCAGCGCGATGGGGATCGCGTCGAGGATCAGCTCGCGCACTCCGGTGAGGACGAGGGCCGTGATGACGACACCCTCCATGAAGATGATGCCCATCGCGGCCTGCCACGGCAGCTTGTTGCCCACGATGAGCTGGAACGCCACGACGGCGTTCAGGCCGAGACCGGCAGCCATCGCGAACGGGCGGTTCGCGTACAGGCCCATGGCGATCGTCATCACGCCCGCGGTGAGAGCCGTCATCGCGACGGTCTGGGGGAAGCCGGGACCGAGGTTCTGGTCCTGCAGGCCCTGCACGCCGACGAAGTTCAGGATGATCGGGTTCACGACGAGGATGTACGACATCACGAAGAACGTCGTGAGTCCGCCGACCAGTTCTCTGCTGACCGTCGAGCCTTCCTCCGTGATCTTGAAGAAGCGATCGAGCGCGCCGGGCTCGGCCGGTGGCGCCTGACGACGCGGCGCGTCTCGTGTGGCGGTGTCGGCAGTCATCCCCATTCCCTCCGGAGCTGCTCGCGCGCGGATGGACCGATCCGACGGACCACTCGATGCCCACCCGGTGCGGGATTATCCGTCCGGGAAGGCCTCCTTGCGATGACGACCATACGAGTTGCCGCACGAACGTTCCTCGGCCGCGGCTCGACTGCGACCAAGCGTCCCAGGAACGCTGACAGGCGCGCACGCGATGCCCGCACGGGCACGCGCTCCCTCGTTCCGTTCGCGCGCCAACTGGTCAGCACGCGCGCGATCCCATCCGTGGACTCTTTGCCATCACACTTAGAGCAGGTGCGGGAAACTGGCGCGCTCGCCGAGTCAGAGCGCATGACGATCAGCGACACGATCGGCTGACGCCGGAATGAAGCAACCATCGCGACGGGCGATCTGCCTCGCCGTCGCGCTCATCCTCGCGAGCTGCGCGCCGGCACCGGCGACGCCCGTGGGCGCCGTGCCAACGAGCAGCTCGGTTCCAGCCACCAGCCGGACGCCAGCGGCGACAGTGTCCGGAGCCACGACCACCCCGTACCCGGCTCCCACACCGGTGGGTTTCGTGCTTCCATCGAGCTGTTCCTACATCGGCGCGCCGATCGTGAGCGCCGAATCGCAAACCTGGTACGTGGACTGCCGCGCGTCGTCGTTCGCCGACGCGCGCGGCCCGCTCAGGGCGGCTTTCATACAGCAGGGATGGACGTCATGCGGAACCAGTCCCCTGCGCGCGCTGTGGGCGAAGGGGACGACGCTGCTGACCGTCACCGAGTCGCCTGGCGGAGATACCCAGATCGCCCAATCCGCGCGCGTGGCGGGCCAGTGTCCGTGAGGCGCGCGGCCGGACGCTGGATCAGCGTCGCGGCCGGCGCCACCAAGAGGAGCGGAGGGCTAGCGAGCCGCGAGGCCGCCCGCGCCCATGAAGATGGACGTCGCACCGGTGATCGGCGTGAGGCTGCCGTCCGCGTTCAGGCGGAAGGCGCCGATGGAATGCGTGAAGCTCTGCAGAACGTAGAGGAACCGTCCGTTCTGGCTGAACGCGAGGTCGAGCGGGTGCGTTCCGGCGCTGTGTGCGGCCTGCGCCGCGAGCAGCGCGATGGATCCGTCGTGGGAGATCGTGTAACTCGAGATCGAGTCGCTCGCCGTGTTCGCGGTGTAGGCGTAGCGGGCGTCATGCCGGAACGCGGAACCAAAAGCGGGTGAGGCCTTCGGTGGACTCGACGCCGACGCGCCCGCCGCCGAGCTCGACGAGCTGCTTCACGATGGCGAGCCCGATCCCCGCGCCGCCCCGCGCGCGGTCACGCGACTTCTCGACCCGGTAGAAGCGCTCGAAGACGTGGGGCAGGTCGACAGGCGGGATGCCGTTGCCGGTATTGCTGATGGCGACGACCGCCTCGCCTCCGTCCGGCTCGGCCGCGATGGTGACCTGGCCATCTCGGGGCGTGTACCGCATCGCGTTCTGCAGAAGGTTCGCGAGCACCTGCGAAAGATGATCGGGGTTCGCCCGTGCCGTGAGCGCCGCAGGGACACGCACCGACAGGGCGATGCGCCGCCGCTCAAAGATGGGCAGAGGGAGCTCCACCGCCGTCTCGATCGCCTGACGAAGGTCCACGGTGGCGAGCGGCACGTCGTGCTCGCGATCGCCGACCGCGAGCTCGTCCAGCGACCTGGCCAAGCGGACCATGCGATCGACCTCCTCGCGCAGCGATGCGAACGTCTCCTGCGTTGGCGCGGCGACGCCGTCGCGCAGGGCCTCGAGGTAGCCAAGGAGGTTCGTGAGCGGGGTGCGCAGCTCGTGCGCGGCGTTGGCGATGAATTCCGCGCGCATCCGCTCCTGCTCCTCGAGGCGCTCGGCCATTTGGTTAAAGGAGGCGGCGAGCGAGGTGATCTCGCGGGGGCCCTCGGCTTGCACGCGGACGTGCCGCTCGCCGTGCGCCAATCGCCGCGCCGCCGCGCTGATGCGGCTCAGCGGGGCGCTGAGCCAGCGCGCGAGCAGCACCGCGAGGAGGACGCTGCCGGCAGCACCGGCCCCGGCGGCGAGGAGAAAGAACACCGCGACGGTCTGATCGAACATCTGCCGTGCGTCCGTCACGGTCGTGCCGTGCTCGAGCATCAGCCTCTGGAACGCCGCTGCGGCGAAACCGAGCACCCCGACCACGATCACCGCGACGGCCGCCGCCGTGACGATGATCGAGGCGAGCGCGATCCGCACCGCCATGCTCGTCATTTCGCCGTCATCACCGCGCGGTAGCCCGCGCCGCGCACGGTCGCGATGTAGCGCGGCCGATCAGGGTCGTCGCCCAACTTCTCGCGAAGCCGGCCGACGTAGACGTCGACGGTACGGTCAAGCGTTTCCCCCGCGTCGTGACCGTACAGGGCGTCGAGCAGCGCATCACGCGAGAGCACGCGGCCATCGGCCTCGACGAGCGACACGAGCAGGCGAAGCTCCGCCGCGGTGAGGGCGATCGGGTCGGCGCCGCGCCGGACGGCGTGCCGGTCACGGTCGATCTCGAGGTCGCCGAGCCGCATCACCCGTCCAACGCGCGCCGGACGCGTGCGTCGCAGCACCGCCTTCACGCGGACGACGAGCTCGGCGGGCGAGAAGGGCTTCGGGATGTAGTCGTCCGCACCCTCCGTGAGCCCGAGAATTCGGTCGGCGACGCCGCCTCTCGCCGACAGCATGAGGATAGGCACGTCCGAGTCCTCGCGCACTCGTCGAGCAACGGTCATGCCGTCGATCTCGGGCAGCATCAGGTCGAGGACGATGAGCCGCGGACTGCGCTCGCTGATGACCGCCAGCGCCTCGCGGCCATCTCCGGCCGTGATCACCGGCAATCCCTCGCGCTCGAGGTACACACGCACGAGCTGGACGATCTTGGGATCGTCGTCGACCACGAGGATGGGACCCTGGTCCGCTCTGATCGCTTTCAACTCCACGGCTCGAGTGTCGACCCCGATTGTGATTTTGCGGCGACAGCGCCCCTTCGGTCCCGGTCCTGAAGCGACCGGCGGTCTTCGGCTCGAGCGGGAGGAGTCGCAGAACAAACGGTCGCCGCCCGTGCCGCCCAGCAGCGTTCGACCCGTTCGCCGCGCAATTCCCCGCGTATATGCTGGTCGGCCGTGAGCGATCCCGTGCTCCGTCGGCGCGAGCTCCTCCGCAGGACCGCGATCGGCGCGGGAGTGGTCGTGGCTGCGCCGCTGCTCGCCGCGTGCGGGCCGGCGGCTGCCCCATCCGCGGGTGGGCCGACCGCCGTAAAGCGCGGCGGATCGCTCCGGGTGGCCCTCGACTCGGACATCATCGGGATCGATCCGCACGGCGCGTCGGCCGGCGTCGACCGCAACGTCTACACCTCCGTGTACAACGCGCTCGTCACCGCCGACCCGAAGCTCAACATCGTTCCCGACCTCGCGGAGTCCTGGACAAATCCCGATGACACCAGCTACGTTTTCAAGATCCGGCCGAACGTGAAGTTCCACGACGGGACGGCGTGCGACGCGGCGGCCGTGAAGTACAACTTCGATTGGATACTCGACCCGGCGAACGCCTCCGCCCGTCGCGCCGAGCTCGCGGACGTGAAGGACGTCTCGGTCGTCGATCCGCTCACCGTGAAGATCACCACGAAGACCCCGTTCGCGCCGTTCCTGGCGATCATCGCGGACCGCGCGGGATACATCGTGTCGCCGGACGCGCGAAAGAAGTTCGGCAAGGACTTTACGCGAAATCCCGTCGGGACCGGCCCATTCCGCTTCGTCGAATGGGTGAAGGACGATCACGCGACATTCAAGCGGAATCCAGACTACTTCGAGCCGGACCTACCGCTCCTGGACGAGGTCGTGTACAAGCCGGTGCCCGACGCGACGGTGCGTGTGACCGGACTGAAGGCAGGGGACACGGACTTCCTCTATCGCGTCGACGCCAAGGACATCGCCGACGTGAAGGGCCAGCCGACGCTGCAGATCTTCGAAGGTCCGGGGGTCGGCTACACGGGACTCTGGCTCCAGACCGCCACGGGCCCTCTGGCAAACCGCGACCTGCGCGAAGCCATCGCGTGGGCGATCGACCGCGAGGCGATCCTGAAGGCCGCGTACTTCAACGTCGGCGAGGTCGCCCAAGGGCCTGTGCCACCGAGCCTGTTCGCCCACGACCCGGCATTCAAGCCGTTCACCAGGGATCCGGCCAAGGCGAAGGCCGCGCTCGCGAAGGGCGGACAGCCCAACGGGTTCAAGATGGTCCTCAAGACGCCGAACGAGTCCGTGTCGTCGAAGGTGAGCCAACTCGCGCAGGCGCAACTCAAGGAGGTGGGCATCGACGTCGAGATCCAGACGCTCGAGTTCGGCGCTCTCCTCAAGGCCGGCGAGCAGGGGCAGTTCGACGCCATGACGCTGGGCTGGTCGGGTCGCATCGATCCCGACGGCAACATCCAGCCCATCTTCCACACCGCCGGCACGTTCAACTACGGGAAATACAAGGGCGCGGACGCGCTCATCGATCAAGCACGGTCGACACTCGATAAGGAGAAGCGGAAGGCCCTGTACCGTCAGATCGAGAAGAAGGTCGTGCAGGATGACGTCGCGTATGTCTTCACATACTTCGTGCCGACGATCTTCCCCGCATCCAAGCGGGTCCAAGCCTTCGACCTGAACCCCGACGGCCTCATGCGGTTCAAGCGCACCTCGTTGAGCTAGGCGCCGGGGCCGCCGAGCGGCATGCTCCGCTACCTGCTGACGCGAGCCGCGTCCATGATCCCGGTGCTCTTCCTGCTGACGTTCGGCACGTTCCTGATGCTGCGGCTCACGCCAGGCGATCCCGTGACGATCATGCTGGGGGAGGACGCGGACCCTGCCACGGTCGTCCAGATCCGGCACGACCTCGGCCTCGACGATCCGGTGCCGGTCCAGTACATCCGCTGGACGGCCGACGTGCTGCGCGGCGACCTCGGACGCTCGATCCGCACGCACGAGCCGGTCCTCCGATCGATCGCCGACCGCCTTCCCGCGACCCTGGAGCTGTCGGCGTTCGGCCTGCTCGTCGCGCTGGCAATCGGCGTCCCGGCGGGTGTCGTGTCCGCGACCCGGCCCGGTACCTGGCTCGATCGCATCGTCTCGGTCGGCGCGTTCGCGGGCATTTCTGTGCCGAGCTTCTTCCTCGGTCTGCTCCTCATCCTGTTCTTCGGGCTGCGGTTGGGCTGGTTCCCGACCTCGGGTTTCGCGCCTCCCGATCGCGATCCGCTGCTGAACCTGCGCCTACTTGTTCTGCCGTCGATCACTCTCGGCGTCGGCGTCGCGGGCGTCATCGCGCGACTCACGCGGTCGAGCATGCTCGACGTTCTCGGCCGGGAGTACGTCGTCACGGCGCGCGGCAAGGGGCTCGCCGAGAGACTCGTGATCCGGCGACACGCGCTGCGCAACGCGCTTCTGCCCGTCGTGACGATCGTCGGGTTGCAGGTCGGAGCGCTCCTCGGTGGTGCGGTGGTGACCGAGGTGATCTTCGCGATCCCGGGCGTCGGCCGGCTGCTCGTCGCGAACATCTTCGCGCACGACTTTCCGGTCGTGCAGGGCGTCGTGTTGCTCCTCGGGATGGTGCGGCTCGCAGCGAACCTTCTGACCGACGTCGCGTACGCGTATCTCGATCCGCGGATCACGTTCTCATGAGTCGGTTCTTGGAGGCACGCGGGGCGCGCGCCGGTCTGCTCATCGTCGTGCTCGCGGTGGCAGCGGGGCTCGCCGCCCCGTCCGTGGTCCCCTACCCGCCTGAGCGTCAGGACATCGGGATCCTGCTCACCGGACCGTCCGGGGCGCATCTGCTGGGCGTGGACGATCTTGGACGCGACATCCTGAGCCGGGTCCTGTTCGGCGCGCGGGTCTCGCTCGCCGTCGGCGTCATCGCCGTCGGGATCTCGCTCGTCGTCGGCCTCCCCGTCGGCCTCCTCTCGGGCTACATCGGCGGCGCGCTCGACAACGTGTTGATGCGGATCATGGACGGGCTCCTCGCGTTCCCGGCGCTCGTCCTCGCGCTCGCGATCAGCGCAGTGCTCGGGCCGAGCCTCGAGAATGCGATGGTGGCCATCGGCATCGTCGGCGTGCCGACCTTCGCGCGGCTCGTCCGTGGCGGCGCGCTGGGGGTCCGCAACCTCGAGTACATCGAGGCCGCGCGGGCGATCGGCGTGCCGCAGGCCTCGATCCTCATCCGGCACGTCCTCCCGAACGTCGTCGCGCCCGTCATCGTGCAGGCGTCGCTCGCCGTCGGGGCGGCGATCCTCACCGAGGCCACGCTTTCCTTCCTGGGACTGGGCATCCAGCCTCCGACGCCGTCGTGGGGCTCGATGATCGACGCGGGCAAGGGCTACCTGGGCACGGCTCCGTGGTTCGCCCTCGCGCCTGGAGTCGCGATCTTCGTCACGGTCCTCGGCTTCAACTTCCTCGGCGACGCGCTCCGGGACACCCTCGATCCGCGCCTCCGCTGATCAGCCGCGGAGGAACGCTCCGACGGCCTTGGCGAAGCGATCCCGCTCCTCGATGAACGGCAGGTGCCCGCTTCGCTCGAACACGACGAGCCGGGCGCGCGAGATGCCCGCCGCGAGCTCCTCCGCGAATCCGGGCGGGGTGATCCAGTCAAAGCGGCCGACGGCGACGAGCGTCGGCGCGCGGATGGCGCCGAGCCTCGCGCGCAGATCGTAGGCGCGGTAGGTCGGCAGGATGCGGCGCCGCGCCTCGAGGGTGAACCGGATCCCACGCAGCGCGAGCGCGAGGCGCGCCGAAGTCGGGTGATGGAAGTAGAGCGGCTGGACGGTCCGCCACGCGCGCCCGAAAGCCGCGTCGTCCGCGAGGCGGTCGCTCCAGAGATGGTCGAGGGCGCGGAGGATCGCCGGTGTCGCGCGTTCACGAGCATTGCGTTGCGACACCGGTCGGAACCGGCCGCTCGCGGCGGTGTCCACGAGCACGAGCCGGCGAACGCGATCCGGATGCCGCAGGGCGAGGTGGAGGGCGATGAATCCCCCGTTGGAGTGGCCGAGGACGTCGGCACGCCGGATCTCGAGCTCGTCAAGGAGGCGTGTCGCGTCGTCGGCGAGCCGTTGAAGCGGCCCGCGCAGGGGCACCTGGCCGTGCGACCGGCCGTGCCCGCGGTGGTCGTAAGTGACAAGTTGGGCATCGCGCGCGATCGGCCGAAGCGCGGGCCAGAGCGTCGAGCTCATCCCCGGGCCGCCGTGGAGGGTGAGGCACGGATACCCGCGGCCGTGGATCTCGTAGGAGAGGCCGCTCCGTGAAAGCCGACGCACGGCCCGCAGGCTAACCGGCGAGAGGCGCC
>JALYKU010000023.1 GCA_030774595.1 Chloroflexota bacterium
GCCTGGTGCTCGATAACGTGCGGCTGC
Source organism: Chloroflexota bacterium (assembly GCA_030774595.1). The sequence continues at coordinate 28 of JALYKU010000023.1, forward strand.
GTGAGCAGGCGGTGGCCGCCCAGCAGGCGGCGAAGCTCGATGCCGTCGCGCGCGGTCTGCCCTTCGAGTCGGTCCCCGCCCAGGTGATCGCGCGCGACCCGTCCGGCGTCCGGAGCGCCATCGTGCTGTCGGCCGGCAGTGACCAGGGCGTGAAACCCGGCCACATCGTCGTGGGCGACACGGGCGCGGTCGGCCGGGTCAGCGAGGTCGGCACCAACTTCAGCAAGGTGCTCCTGGTGACGGATTCGGGCTCGACCGTCTCCGCCCTGGCTCAGGGCTCGCGCGCGAGCGGGATCGTGCGGGGGCAGTACGGGGACACGCTGCTGATGGACTGGGTGCTGCAGAGCGACCCGGTGAAGGTCGGCGACGTCGTCATCACCGCGGGGCTGGCGCTCGGCGCCGACCTGCGCTCGTACTACCCGAAAGGGCTGGTCATCGGCGCGGTCACGGCGGTCGAGAAGGCCGATAACGCCGCCTATCAGCGCGCCGTGGTCGCGCCCGCGGTGGACCTCCGTCACCTCGAGAGCGCGCTCGTCGTCAAGACGTATTAGTCCGCCACAGCGGCGGTAGCTGTTGGCTCCGGCCGCGTTGACTGGTAGCGTGACCACGTTCGCTCGCCGGCCACGGCCGCAGCCGTGACCCACCACCTCATGGAAAGGGTCGACCTTGTCTTTGGTGCTTCGCGTCCTCGCGGTCGTCGCGATGCTCGCTGGCACCGCGGGATCCGCTAACGCCGCGCTTCTGAGCACCCTCGCCGCGACGTACGGCGCGAGCCCTCCGGCGACGCTCGGTGGCGGCACCGTCGCGACCGTCGCCGTCACCGTGACGAACACCGGCACGGAGACCTGGGATCCGGCGGGAGTGAACCCGGTGCGGCTCTCCTATCACTGGTACGACGCCGCGGGCAACGTCGTGGCGTGGGATGGCCTGCGCACCGGACTCGCCGGCGCGGTCGCTCCCGGCGCGTCGGTCAGCGTGAACGCGTCCGTCGCGGCCCCAGCGCCGGGCAGCCTCATCCTGCGCTTCGCCCTGGTGAAGGAGGGCCTCGCGTGGCTGGCGCCGAGCCAGCCGTACAGCGTCCAGGTGGGCGCGGCGTACGTCGAGCGCTTCGCCGCCATCGGCCCGTCATCGTTCATCGCCACGACCACCTCGACGCTGAGCGTCACCGTCTCCAACGCCGGAAACGTCACGTGGGAGGCGGGCGGAGCGAACCCGGTCCACCTCGCCTACCACTGGCACGACGCGAGCGGCAACACGGTCGCATGGGACGGGGTCCGTACGGTCCTCACGGCTGACGTCCAGTCCGGCGCGTCGGCGACCCTCGCTGCCACGGTGGTTGCCCCCGCCCTGCCGGGCTCGCACACGCTGACGTTCGACCTCGTTCGCGAGGGCGTCGCGTGGTTCGAGTCCCTCGGCAACACGCCCCTTCGCATCGCCGCCACCGTCGGGAGCGGATTCAACGCCGGCTACGGCGCGACGACGACGCCCGCGCAGATCGCGCTCGGCGCGGTCCTCCAGCTGCAGGCCGAAGTGTCGAACTACGGCCAGCGCACGTGGCCGGCCGGTGGGACTAACCCGGTGCATCTGAGCTACCACATCGCGAGCGCGGCGGGCGCGACCGTCGTGTGGGACGGCTCCCGCGGCGTGCTCCCGGCCGACGTGGCGCCCGGCCAGACCGTGAATGTGACGGTCAGCGCTCAGTTCCCATCCACCGCCGGTGGGTACGTCTTCGCGTGGGACCTCGTGCAGGAGGGCGTCGCCTGGTTCAGCTCGCTGGGCGTTCCCACGAAGCGCGAGACCGTGAACGTCGCGCCGGGAGTCACCTTCCACGGTAAGGGCAACGGCCACGGTGTCGGCATGAGCCAGTACGGGGCGCAGGGTTGGGCGACGGGCGCGGCCGGACCGGCGCTCAGCGGCGAGCAGATCGTCGCCAAGTACTACACCGGCACGGCGCTGCAGTTCATCGACGGCGCGCGCGGCCCGATACGTGTGCTGCTCTCCACGCCCTCGTCGTCCGGCTCCTTCACGTGCGGGTCGCCGCTGATGGACACCTGGCTCGCGAACGTCGTCTCGCCGGGCGGCTTCAGCGTGCTCAACGAGGGCGCCGGCAACGCTCGTGTCGGGGCGGCCGCGCCGAACGCCGTCTGGCAGATCGCCGCACGGGGCGGGATCGTCGAGGTGTGGAACAACTCGCTCGCCACTCCCGTCCTCGCGTATAAGGGCGCGGGGCCGGTGGTGCTCGTGCCCGGGGATCCCTCGCAGCCGATCACGGTGCGGGAGAAGTCCGCGTGGTACCGCGGGAACCTGAAGTTCACGAACACGTCGAACAAGCTGCGTCTGGTCGATTACGCGAATTACGACGCATACGTGCAGGGCGTGATCCCGCGCGAGATGCCGCTCGGCTGGCACATCGAGGCGTACAAGGCCCAGGCGTATGCGGCGCGGACGTACGGCTACTCGAGCTACGCCGGTGCAGCGCGCGACTACGACGTCCGCGATGATCAGATGGACCAGTGCTACGGCGGCGCGAGCGTGGAGACCAGCGCCACGAACCAGGCTGTGGCGGCGACGGCGGGGAAGGTGATCACGTACAACGGGACCGCGATCCGCGCGTACTTCTCGAGCTCGAGCGGCGGATACACCACCGCGAGCGGCTGCTGGCTGAACATCGAGCAGCGCCCGGACGGCACCGTTGTATGCGGGGCAACGGAGCCGTTCCTCGTGCCGGTCGCGGACCCGGCTGACCTCGCGGTCTCGATGCCGACCACGAACAAGCACGCCTCCTGGACGGCGACCTTCACCGGTGAGCAGATCCGCCAGGCGGTGCTCTCGGTGCGCGGGATCGACATCGGCACGCTGCGCTCGGTCGACGTGTCGAACCAGTACCCGGCCGGCGTGGGGCACGTCGTGTCGGTGCGGGTCACGGGGACGAATGCCACGGTCGACCTCCGGGCCGACACCTTCCTGCGCGGGGCGCTCGGCCTTCGCTCCACGATGGTGCGCCTCACGCCGTTTTAGAGCGCGCGCGCGATCACCGGTGATGCTGGTCGCGACCCAGCCCGTTTTCCACTTAGAGCGCGGACCCGCTCCTGCGTTAATGCTGTTGCGGCCCAGGCCGGTTTAAGGCGCGGACCCGGTCTTGCCCTAATGCTCTTTGCGGTCCAGCCCGTCTTCCAATTTAGAGCGCCGACGCGCTCTTGCGCTAATGCTGTTGCGGCCCAGCCCGTTTTCAAGTCTCGATCAGCGAGTGCCGTGCTTGGTCATGACGGCCCGCCGTATACATCCGCTCGCGACTGCCGCAGACTCAAGGACTGCGTCGCGAGGAAGAGGAATAGGGAATAGATAGCGCGGGGCGCATCGTGCGCCGGCGACACCGACTGCGCGTCGCGATGCTGCTCGCCGCATTCCTCCTCGCGCTCTTCCCCCGCGCGGGCGCGCCGGCCGCCGCAGCGCCGCGCTTCTCGGGGCACATCGTCGCGAGCGAGGTCACCCACGATCGGCCCGCGCATGCCCATGGCGCCACCTCGCGCGTCGCCGCGGCGGGCGCCGCCGCGTACAGCACAGGCAGCACCGGCGGCGACACGCTCCTCGTCACGGGCGACCCCGTGTCCGCGGGGCAGATCTTCGACCGCGTCGGCGTCCACTGGGTCGCCGCGCGCGGCACGCAGGACAGCTTCTTCGTGGAGCTGCGCACCTCGGCCGACGGCGCGGCGTGGAGCGACTGGCAGCTGCTGCATGCCGAGGAGGACATGGTCGACGAGGCGCGGAACGAGTGGTACGCGGCGCCGCTGATCGCCGTGGAGGGCGCGCGCCACGCGCAGTACCGCGCCTGGATGACGGCGGGCGACCCCGATGCGCTCATGCGCATCGGCCTCACGTTCATGGACGTCACCGACCGCAACGCCGGTCCCGTCGCGCGTCTGCTGAACGACGTCGCCGGCGCCATCAACGATGTGGGCCGGTCCTACGCGGCCCTCGGCGCGAGCGGCGACCCGCCGATCCTCACCAGGCAGGACTGGGGCGCGGACGAATCGCTGATGCAATGGATCCCGCAGTACCAGGCCGTGAAGAAGGCCGTGGTGCACCACACAGTCACCGACGACGGCGGGACGAACGTCGCCGCGACGATCCGCGGGATGTACTACTTCCATGCCGTCACGCGCGGCTGGGGCGACATCGGCTACAGCTACCTAGTCGACAAGTACGGAAACATCTGGACGGGCCGCCAGGGTGGCGAGCACACCGTCGGCGGTCACGCGTACGGCTGGAACAACGGCTCCATCGGCGTCGCGGCGATCGGCGACTTCTCCGTCGCGACGCCGACGGCGTCGATGCAGGGCGCGATCGCCAACATCATCGCGCTGCGGTTCGCGCAGTACGGGATCGCGCCATACGGAGCCGACCTGTTCACCCACCAGGAGCAATCGTCGGATGGGTCGTGGCACGACGTCACGTCGAGCCCGCCGAACGTGCAGGGCCATCGCGACTGCAACTACATCGCGGGTCAGAACGGCGGCCAGACCGAGTGTCCGGGCAACGGGCTGTACGCGAGGCTTCCGACGATCCGCTCCCTCGCGCAGACCGCGGTGAACTTGGGCTTCACGAACCTCGCGCGTCTCGACCCCGTGCTGCCGAAGGTCGGCCCCGAGGGCGCGACGCTCCAGGTGCCCGTCGCCGTCTCGAACCGCGGCGTGAATACGATCCCCGCCGGCACGAGCGTCTCGTACCGGATCCTGAGGCAGGGTTCCATCGTCGTGTCGCAGGGCGGGCAGGGGACGCTGCCGGCGGCGCTCGCGCCCGGGGCGGCGACGACCGTCACGGTCCCGCTCTCCGTTCCCGCGATCGGCTCGTACGTCGTGCGCTGGGATCTGCAGTCGGCCGGCTCGTGGTGGAGCTCGCTCTACAGCCAGCCCGTCCGCGACCAATGGTTCCTCTCGGCCGACTGGAGCGTCGACTGGATCAGCGACAGCGTGCCGAGGGACTGGACCGCGGGCGAGACGAGGACGGTCAGCGTGACGGTGAACAACGACGGCGGCCGCACGTGGCCGGCCGGCGGCACGAACCCCGTTCGCCTTGGATATTCGTGGACGAGCAGCGCGACGGGCAATGTGTTCACCAGCAGCGACCGCGTTAACCTCTCCGCCGACGTGCCACCGGGTGCCACCGTGACGCTCACGGGCGCGGTGACCGCGCCGGCGTACCCGACGACCTACACGCTGACGCTCGATCTCGTGAAAGAGGGCGAGTTCTGGTTCGCGGACAAGGGAGTCGCTCCGGACGAAACGCCGGCCGCGGTCGGGCTCGACTTCCACGCGAGCTACGCGCCGACCGCCGTGCCGTTCACGGCGGGACAGAGCACGACAGTGCCCATCACCATCACGAACACCGGCAGGGGCACGTTCCCCACGACGAACGCGTACCCGGTCCATCTCGCGTATCACTGGATCGACTCCAGCGGCAGGACCGCGGTGTGGGACGGCGCGCGGACGTCGCTTCCGGCGGACCTCGGCCCGGGACAGTCTGTGCAGCTGCAGGCCGCGGTGGGAGTGCCCGGCACCGGGGGCGCGTACTCGCTGCGCTTCGACCTCGTGCAGGAAGGGGTCGCGTGGTTCTCCACGCGAGGCGTCGCGACGTCCGCGCAGACGGTCACGGTCGCAGGCGGCACGCGGTACGGAGCGAACGTGAACCCGTGGGGCGTGCCGGCCGCGGTCGCCACCAGCATGGTTACGACCATCGGCGTCGACGTCGGCAACGCCTCCAGCTTCGATTGGGGTGCGAACGTCAACCTCAGCTACCACTGGATCGGCCCCTCGGGCAGCGTCGTGGTGTGGGACGGCCGGCGGTCATCGCTCGCCGGCACCGGCCTCGAACAGATCCGGACCGTGTACGCGGAGGTCGCTGGTCCGTCGGTACCGGGGGCGTACACGCTGCGGTTCGACATCGCGCAGGAGGGCGTCGCGTGGTTCTCGGGAGAGGGCGTCGCAATGCCGGCACCCGCGGTCAACGTCGTCGTGCCCGCGTACGGAGCGACGTACGCGGCGGCCGGCTCCGCGAGCGGCGCCGCCGGCTCGACGATCACCACGCCGGTGACGCTCACGAATACCGGCTCTCTCACGATGCAGCCCGGCGCCTTCGCGCTCTCGTACCACCTGCGCGAGCAGTCCGGCGCTTCGTTCGTGTGGGACGGGGTGCGCACCGCGCTCGCATCGCCCCTCGCGACCGGGCAGTCCGCGACCATCGCGGCGCAGGTGAAGCTGCCCTCGACCCCCGGTACGTGGATCGTTCGCTTCGACGCCGTCCATGAAGGCGTGACGTGGTATTCAGGTCAGGGAGTGCCCACAGCCGGCGCTACGCTGACCGCACAGTGACCGCCAACGCACTGACGGGCGAGCGGTGCTCCTCGCGACAGCTCAGTGCGATCTGGTCGCTCGTACGCCCTCAGGACGTCCAGGCATGTGAAACGGGCGCTCTGTCGTTTACCCTCTAGCGAGCGAGACTGCGTCTCCGCTCTGAGGAGGGCCCAACGAAATGCTGCGATCATTCGTCGCCGCTGCCGTCGCGCTCGCGCTGCTGCTCCTTCCCGTGGCGCCCGCGGCCGCGTCGGACAACGACATCCACGGCTACGTCACCGACCTGCGGACCGGGATCGCGATCTCCGACGTCTGCATCACTCTCGGCCCGCCCATCTCGTGCGCGACGTACACCGACTCCGCCGGGTTCTATCGCATCGACCTGAGCGCCGCGCCTGGCGGCATCGGCTGGGACCTGAACCTGCTCAAGCGTTCCGCCGGCTACCAGGACTTCTACACGGGCATCTTCGTCGTCAACGGCCCCACGCAGAAGGACGTGGCGATGCTGCCGGTCGGTTATCCGGCGCCCGTTCCGTGCATCGCCCCAATGGGAGGCACCCCCACGACGACCAACTACCTGCCGAACATCACCAAGTTCTTCGGCGGGCTGACGGGCTTCCAGACCCCCTTCATCGTCCAGAACACCGGGACCGCGAGCACGACGCTCGAGGTGACCTTCTACCGCTTCAGCGACGGATCGTGCGTGACCCGGCGCCCCGTCGCCGCGCTCGGCCCCGGGCGGAGCTTCGCCGACGTCCCGAACAACGACACCGACCTCCCGGGGAACACCCAGTTCTCGGTCGTCGTGCGCAGCTTCGGGTCGAGCATCGTCTCGGTCGTGAACGAGCACCAGGGCGTCGCCGCGCGCGCCGAGGCGCTCAGCTACGACGGCTTCTCCGCGGGCGCGGTGAGCGTCTCGCTGCCGAACATCGTGCGGCGCTTCTTCGGCTACCACACCCCCTTCATCATGCAGAACCTCGGGGGCGCGACGACGACCGTGACCGCGCGCTTCGTCTCCTTCGACGGGACCGTCCCGGTGACCTTCGCCAGCCGGACGATCGCCCCCGGGCAGTCCAAGTTCGTCGAGCCGAACTCGAACGACGACGCCCTGGGCGCCCCCGGGCTGGCCGACGGCAAGCAGTACGCGGTCACGCTTTCGAGCGACCAGCCGATCGC
>JALYKU010000024.1 GCA_030774595.1 Chloroflexota bacterium
CGATTCGCGCGCTACTTGTGGATCGTGATGCTCCCGCCGCCGAGAGCGGTGCTGCTGCTGCTGTCCTCGGGGGCTCCCATCTGGTTGTCGTAGACCACGACGTCGCCGGTCGGCGTGCTGTTCCAGATCTTGATCCGGAACTTGTCGATGCCGCCGCCGCCGGTGACCTGCCCGTCCACGGCCGTGAGGAGGAAGCCGTAGTTGCCGCTCCCGTTGATGGTTCCGGAGCCCTTGTACTGGGCCCGGGCGCCCGAGATGACGAGCCACTCGTAGGCCGTGCTGTTGAAGTTCAGGTTCCCGACCTGGAACTGGAACTCGGTGTTGCCGGTCGGAACTGTCGCGCCCTTCTTGTACTGGGAGACGAAGCCGAACGTCGCCTTGCCGGTCAGCGTCGGATTCGTTGCATAGGCGCCGGGCGGCGACGTGATCCAGCCGCCGCCGGTGACGAACCCGTTGTTCGCGTCGTAGATGACGACGAACGATTCGTAGGTCCTGGTCGTGCTCCCCGTGTCGTCGTCGGTCACCGTGACGGTCACCGTGTAAATATCCGACATCCCGTATTTGTGCGTGGCGGTGCACGAGCCGCTGCCGCTGCCGGCCGCAGTGACCGTCGTGTCAGGGGTGCCGTCGTCCCAATGGAAGGTGCACGTGTGCGTGTCCAGGGTGCCGATGTCGGTGAAGTTCGCCGTGATCGAGACGGTGCTCTGAATCGCAAGGGGACCGGTTGGGCCGGTGATCGTCGTGATCACGGGCGCCACGTTGTTTACCGTGACCGTCGTGGTGCCTGTGCCGGTGGCACCGGCGTTGTCGGTCACCGTCGCCGTGATCGTGTTCACGTCCGACGCCGTGCCGGTCGGGTTGTCGTCGAGGTACTGGTGCGAAGCGGTGAACGTCGTCACGCCCGCCGCGAGCGTCAGCGTCGTTGCAGGGGAGCCGTCGCCCCAAGTGATGGTGACGGTGTGCGTATCGCGCGTGCCCGGGTCGCTAAAGCTTCCGGTCAGGCTGATCGAGTCATTCTCGTTGATCGTCGCTGGCGCAGCGGTGAGGTTCACGTTGCTCGGGGCGACGTTGGCCACGGTCACAACCGCGGTGTCGCTCCCGATGCCGCCGTTGTGGTCGTTCACGGTCACGGTCACCGTGAAGGTGCCGTTGTCCGTGTAGGTGTGGTTCAGGCCGAAGGTCTTGCCGGTGAGTGTGAGCGGCTGGATGCCCGTGCCGTCGCCGTAGTCGACGGTCGCGGTCCAGATGTCGTTGTCCGGGTCAGTGAAGCTGCCTGAGCTGGTGAACGTGCCGCCCTCGTTGATCGAAGCGTTCGGGCCGGCGTCGACGACCGGGGCGTCGTTGACGGGGTTGATCGTCAGCGCGACGGTCGCGGTGTTCGAGTCCAGGGCGCCGTCGTTGGCCTTGTAGGTGAAGCTGTCGGCGCCGTTGTAGTCGGGCGCGGGGGTGTAGCTGAAGGAGCCGTCGGCGTTGAGCGTGAAGCTCGCGGCGTGGAGTGGGCCGCTGACCAGGACCGCGGTGATCGTCGCCGAGTCGATGTCGCTGTCGTTGGCCAGGACCCCCGGGGCCGCGACCGTCAGGAGGGTGTCCTCGTCGGTGGTGTAGGCGTCGTTGACCGCGACCGGGGCGTCGTTGACGGGGTTGATCGTCAGCGCGACGGTCGCGGTGTTCGAGTCCAGGGCGCCGTCGTTGGCCTTGTAGGTGAAGCCGTCCGATCCGTTGTAGTTGGCCGCCGGGGTGTAGCTGAAGGAGCCGTTGCTGTTCAGCGTCAGGCTGCCGTGGATCGGGCCGACGCCCAGGACCGCGGTGAGGCTATTTCCATTCGCATCGGTGTCATTCGTGAGGACACCCGGCGCCACAACGGTGAGGGTCGTGTCCTCAGCCGTGCTGTAGGCGTCGTTGACAGCCACCGGCGGAGAGTTGTCGTCGTTCGTGATCGTGCCCTGTCCCTGGCCATCGGCGATCGTCGCGTTCGTCGGGCTCGAGAGGTTCACGAAGAACGTCTCGTTCGGTTCGACGACGGTGTCGCCCTTCACGGACACGCTGATCGGCTTACTGGTGTCCCCAGGAGCGAAGCTCAGCGTCGTTGCATTGATGGCGACGTAGTCGCTCGGAGCGGTCGCGGTGCCGTTCGCCGTCGCGTAGCTCACGGTGACTTGTTGGGGGCTCGCCGCCGACAGGGTTACCGTGAACGTCGCGAGCGTCGTCCCACTGTTCCCTTCGGCCACCGTCACGTCGTTGACGGAGATCGACGGCCCGTCGTCGTCCGTGATCGTGGCCGTGGCAGTGCCCGCCTGGATGGTCGCGCTGCCGCCGGTCGGGTTTGAGAGCGTCACATTGAAGGTCTCGTTCGCCTCGTCCAGGGTGTCACCACAGACTTTGACGATGACCTGCTGCGTCCCGTTACCGCTGTTGAAGGTGAGCGTTCCGCTCGTGGTCAGGTAGTCGGTGCCGGCGGTGGCGCAGGTAGTGCCAGCTGTGGCGGTCACCGCTCCAGTGGCGTACTGCACGGTAAAGGTTCCGCTGGGGCCTGCGCCTGACAGTTGAACGTTGAATATGGCGTCCACCGTTGCGCTGTTGCTCTCGGCCACCGGTGCGGGCGCCGTGATGTCGAAGTGCGGATTAGTACCGCCGACGTACGTCGGGGCCGTCGTCGGCGTGGGCGTCGGTGTCGCCGTCGGAGGCGGTGCTGTCACCGCCGCGCCGAGCGCCTTGGCAACGTTGATCCGGCCGAAGCTCGCGCCGGCGACCGGGTCGGTCGCGCCGCGGATCTGCGTCCATGTCTCAAGGTTGGACTTGCCGCTGGCGACAAGAAGCGCGGCAAGGCCGGCGGCCTCGGCGGCGGAGGCGGATGTGCCAGTCGTCGTGCCGTAGCCGCCGCCCACCAGGGTGGCGTAGATGGCCACGCCCGGCGCAGCCACGGATGCACTGCCGGTGTTGCTGCTCGCGGAAACGGCGTCGTTCTGATCCGTCGCGGCGACGCCGATGACGTTCGCCATGCCCGCGGGATAACTCGCCGCGCCGGAACCGTCGTTGCCGGTCGCGGCGACGAGCACGGCGCCCTTGGACCACGCGTAGGCGAGTGCGTCCGCGAGCGCCGAGGAATACCCGGCGCTGCTGAAGCCCATGAGGATGACCTGCGCGCCGTTGTCGGCTGCCCAGAGAACGCCGGAGACGACGTCGCTGTCCCAGCCGGTGCCATCGGCCTGGAGGACCTGGACGGAGGACACGCTCGTGCCGGCGTACGCGACGCCGGCCATGCCGACGCTGTTGTTCACGCTCGCCGCGGCGATGCCCGCGAGGGCGGTACCGTGGCCATTGGGATCCACGTTCGGGACGCCACCGGTGAAGCTCTGCCCGACAACGACGCGCCCGACCAGATCGGGGTGCGTCGCGTCGACGCCGGTGTCGAGGACGGCGATCTTCGCCGAACCCGCGATCGGGACGCTGGAATACGCGGTGTCCCAAGCGATCTTCGGCAGGGCCCACTGCTGGGAGTAGCCGGCATCGTTCGGGTCGCCGCTCTTGGCGACCTTGATGGCCGCGGCTGCGCGCTCGACGCCCGCGTGCACCGCGAGCGTGGCCAGGATCTGGTCACGCGCGGCTGCGGGGACGTTGATGACGCGGGTGCGGATCTGCCCCAGGTCACGAGCGACCGTGCCGCCGCCTGTCCGCGAGGCGTCGTCTACCTGCTGGGCCGTCGCGGAAGGGGCAAATTTCACCAGGATCGGGACGAGTAGAGACGCCGTAGGCGACGTCACGGCATTCGCGACGATCGCGCGAGTGTTGGTGACGAGCGACAGCACAAGGAGCACGAGCACCAGTCGCCGCCATATGGGATCGCGCCCGCTAGGAGTCGCTCCGGACAGCGTGGCATTCGTCGTTCGTGGCTTCGTGTGATTCATCTTTTGTTTGTCGCCCTCTCGATTTTTCGCAGTGGCCGCTAAGGCGTGAGGTATCCGAGGCGCTGAAATGAGATGTGAATGAGAAGTGCAGGAAGCGGCCTATGCACGTTTCGTTCCCTCGCTCGGTTACCTTGGAGACAGAGACTCGTCTTTTCGTCATTTCTCAGGACGGCCGACGGCCTGTTAGCCCGCGAAGCTCGTCCAAGGCGAAGGTTTCGCCGTGCGCGAAAACGATCTCGGCTTCTGGCTGAAAAGGTCTGATCGCCCACGCTCGATGTCGGACGCTCGTCGATCTCCGCCATCACCTCTCCGCCATCACCTGGGTGGCTCGGGGGCGCGTCCGCTCAAGCGTGGCGGAGCGACCCGCTCGAGGGAGTGTTGAGCCTACGGCGGAGCGTCCAACCTCGCTGCTATCGGAGATAGCGGTCGACGTAGGCAACGATGGGCCGCGACGAGGGCGACGACGCTGCGGCGGGGACTCCCTTCCGAACGGCGACCCCGGGTCCCCTACCAGGGATCAAGACTTCGCAGGCCGGCGCGCATCAGCGCCTTGGCGGACGAATTCCACGTGGCTGGCGAGCGAGATCTCCGCCAGCTCGAGGTCGACCCGGTCGTCCCGGCCTCCTCCCCCGCGAGAGGATGGCGAGCGCGTAGACGCCGCTCGGGCCGTAGACGACGCCGACGTCGTTCCGCACGCCGCGGATCGTCCCCGTCTTGTGCGCGACGATCGTGCCCTTCGGCAGCAGCGCCGGGATGCGCGTATCGGCCTTGGTGCGCTGGAGCGTGTCGAGGATCGCGCCGCAGCTCGGCCCGTCGAGGATCGCGCGCGACTCGAGGAGCTCGAGGAGCCGGCAGAGGTCCCTCGGCGTCGCTCGGTCGCTCTCCTCCGCGATGACGGATCTTCCTCCGCTGCCCGCCGACACGCGAAGCCGCCGGCGCAGCTCTTCGTATCCGCCGGGCCCGCGATGATCCATGTCCACGAGCTCCATCAGCAGCTCGCGGATCGAGAAGGGGATGCGCACGCTGTGCAGATCCTGCCGACGCATGGTCGCTTCGACCGCGTCCTTACCGACGCGTTCGAGAAGCAGGTCGGTCGCGGTGTTGTCGCTGACGGTGATCATGAGCGTCGCGAGGTCGCGGACCGTGAGCGCGAGGCCGTCATCGAGGTCCTGCAGCACGCCCGATCCGGCGACCCGACCGGCGGCGCGGTAGGTCACGCGCTCCGTCAGGTCGACGGTCCCGCGCACCACCTCCTCGTACAGTGCGACCAGGATGGGCAGCTTGATGACCGACGCGGCGGGGAAGAGCTCGTCCTCGCGGAAGCCGATGTGGCGCCCCGTCGCGAGCACCGTCGCGGCGACCCCGATGACGCCGCCGCTCGCGCGCTCGCCGGCCGCGATGAGCTCGAAGAGCGGCGCGGGCGCGTCTCGGCTCACACCGGCGGATCGATCACGCGAAGCCGGAGCTCTTCGAGGAGCTGCGGATCGACGGCCGCGGGGGCGTCGAGCAGCGGGTCGTAGCCGGTCTGCGTCTTCGGGAAGGCCACGACCTCGCGCACGTTCTCGGTGCCGGCGAGCGTCATCACGAGGCGATCGATCCCGGCGGCGATCCCTCCGTGCGGGGGTGCGCCGTACTCGAGGGCGTCGAGCAGCGCGCCGAAGCGCTCGGCGGCGGCCTCCTTCGACACCCCGAGCTGCTCGAACACGCGCTCCTGCACCTTGCGCTGGTGGATGCGGACGCTGCCGCCGCCGCATTCGGTCCCGTCGATCGCCATGTCGTACTGCTTGCTCCGCGCGCGCTCGGGGTCGGTGTCGAGGAGCTGCAGGTCGGCATCGCTCAGCGGGGCGCAGAACGGGTTGTGCGCGAAGGTCCAGCCACCCTCCGGCGTGCGCTCGACGAGCGGGAACTGGTCGATCCACAGCGCGTGATGCACGGAGGTGTCGGCGAGCCCGAGCGCCTCGCCGAGGTGTGCGCGCAGCGTCCCCAGGGACTCGCTCGCCGTCAGCTCCGCGTCGGCCACCGCGAGGACGAGGTCGCCCTCGACCGCGCCCGCGTGCTCGCGCAGCGCCGCGAGCTCGTCGGAGCGCAGGAACTTCGCGACCGGCGAGCGCACCTCGCTTCCGGCGATCGCGAACGACACCAGCCCCTTGGCACCCTTCTGCTTCGCTATCGCGGCCCAGCCGTCGATGTCGCGCCGCGTCGCGTCCGCCTTGCCCTGCACCACGATCGCGCGCACGACGCCGCCCTTCGCGACGGCGTCGCGGAAGACGGCGAAGTCCGAGCGGCGGAACGCGTCGGTCAGATCGACGATCTCCATCGCGAAACGCGTGTCCGGCTTGTCGCTCCCGTAGCGGCACATCACGTCGTCGTAGGTGATGCGCGGCCACGGGGTGCGCAACGGCTTGCGCGCGAAGCGGCGGAACACCTCCGTGTAGCACTCCTCCGCGAGGGCCATCACGTCGGCGGGCTCGACGAAGCTCATCTCGACGTCGAGCTGGGTGTGCTCGTACATGCGGTCGGCGCGCGGGTCCTCGTCGCGGTACGCGCGCGCGATCTGCACGTATCGGTCGACGCCCCCGACCATCAGGATCTGCTTCAGCTGCTGCGGCGACTGCGGCAGCGCCCAGAATTTCCCCGGGTAGTAGCGCGACGGCACCACGAAGTCGCGCGCGCCGGTGGGGTCCGAGCGGATCAGGTTCGTCGTCTCGATCTCCCAGAAACCACGCTCGACGAAGAAGCTGCGGACGAAGTTCGTCACCTCGTGGCGCAGCCGGATCAGCTCGCGCGAGCGCTCGCGCCGCAGGTCGACGTAGCGGTACTTCCAGCGGAGCATCTCGTCCACCGGCGTCTCTTCGTTGACGTAGAACGGCGGCGTCTTCGCCTCGTTGAGTACCGTGACCTCCTCGGCGACCATCTCGACCTCGCCCGTCGGGATCTTCGCGTTGCGTGTCCCCTCGGGCCGCTCGCGCACCGTCCCCCGCACACGGAGCACCCACTCCGCGCGCACGTCCTTCAAAGCCGCGTGGACGCCGGCGTCGGCGCTGGACTGCGCGACGATCTGCGTGATCCCGTAGCGGTCGCGCAGGTCGATGAACGTGAGCTCGCCGTGGTCGCGTCGCCGATGGACCCAGCCGCCCAGCGTCACCTCGCGGCCCGCGTCGCCCGCCCGCAGCTCGCCACACGTCGCCGTGCGCAGCATCAGACCTTGTCCTTGATGAACGGCGTCTCGCCCGCGACGCCGGGCTCGTGGTCGTCGGGAGAGAGCCGCGGCCGCGGACGGCGCGGGACGTGACGGCCCACCTCCGTGATCACGGCGGCGAGGCGCGTGACCCGCTGCTCCTTTTTGTCGAGATCGCGCACGATGACGTTGCCGCCGCGCGCCTCGGGTGTCCCGCGGATCACCGCCACCTTCGCGCCGTGCTTGACGGCGCTCTCGAGCTGCTTGTCGAGCTGCCGCTTCGAGTAGTCCACGGCCACGCTGAAGCCGGCCTCGCGAAGCGGCGTCGCGAGCTGGATGCGGTCCGCGCCGTCGCCGGGGTCCGCGGACACGACGTAGACGTCCGCATCCACCGGGCCACGCGCCGCGACGCCCTGCTGCTTCAGCGCGGCCATCAGAACCTCCACGCCGCCCGCGATGCCGACGCCGGGCGTCGCCGGCCCGCCCATCGTCCGCACGAGCCCGTCGTACCGTCCACCCGCCGCGACGGCGATGTCGTCGGCCTTGCGGAACTCGGGATCCGTCAAGTGGAACTCGCAGACCGTCCGGGTGTAGTAGTCGAGGCCGCGCACGAGCGTTTCGTCGACCTGGTTGCGGACGCCGAGGCGGTCGAGGCCGTCGGTCACCTCGGCGAAATGCTCCCGGTCGGCGTCGCACACGAGGTCCCGAACCTTCGGAGCGCCCGCGGCGATCTCGCGGTCGCGCGGGTTCTTGCAGTCGAAGATGCGCAGCGGGCTCGTCTCGAGGCGCGTCCTACAGTCGTCGTCGAGCTCGTCGCGGAAGCGCGAGAAGTACGCGACCAGCGCGTCCTTGATCCTCGGCTGGCACTCCTCATCGCCGACGGTGTTGACCTTCAGCTCCACGTCCGCGAGGCCGACCTCGTTGAACAATGCCGAGGTGAATTCGATGATCTCCACGTCCGCGGCCGCCTCGACGACGCCGTAGTTCTCGAGGCCCCACTGCCAGAACTGGCGGTAGCGCAGCGCCTGCGGGCGCTGGCCGCGGAACATCGGCTCGCAGTAGTACAGGCGCACCGGGTGCGGCGCGCGGTAGAGGCCGTGCTGCAGGTACGCGCGGGTCACCGGAGCGGTGCCTTCGGGCCGGAGCGCGAGACCGCCCTGGCCGTGCAGCTGCACGTCGTACATCTCCTTGCCGGCCACGTCGCTCGTCTGCCCCGCGGAGCGCAGGAAGACCTCGCGATCCTCGACGACCGGCGTGGAAATCCGTGGATAGCCGTAGCGCAGGGCGCGCGCCTGCACAACGGCGGAGAGCGCGTCGAATGTGGCCATCTCCGGTGGGAGCAGGTCGCGCATGCCCCGAGGGGCCTGGAACGCAGGCATGGGCCGACGATCGTACGTGAGTGGCGGGCGGATCGTTGGACCGTTTGTCTGCCAATGACCCGCTGTTGATCGCGACGTCCATGCGCTTGCGTCGCGTTATCGTTCGGCGGCATGCTGCGCCGGCGTCTCCTCGCAGCGAGTGCGGCCGTTCTCGCGGCCGCCTGCGGCTCGACCGGGTCATCGGCGGTGGGCTCGCCGGCCCGGACATCCGCGCCGATATCAGGAGGTACGACCACGAAGACTCCGGATCCCTCTCCCACCACCGCGCACACCGCGGGAAGCACCGCGACCGTCGAGCTCGCCAAGGGCGGATCCTTCAGCTTCACGCTCCGCGCCGACAAGGCGCCGAAGACGGTCGCGAATTTCGTGGCCAAGGCGCGCGCGGGCTTCTACGACGGCCTCACCTTCCATCGCGTGGTGCCGGGTTTCGTGGTGCAGGGCGGCGACCCTCTCGGCACCGGCAGCGGCGGCGGGACGCAGCCGACGGAGCTGAGCGACCTGCCCTTCGAGACAGGCGCGATCGGCATCGCGCGCGGCGGCGACATCAAGGTGAGCAACGACGCGCAGTTCTTCATCGTCA
Organism: Chloroflexota bacterium; assembly: GCA_030774595.1. The sequence continues at coordinate 9,043 of JALYKU010000024.1, forward strand.
CCGCGAGCGCGCCGCATCTGAACGGCCAGTACACGAACTTCGGCCAGCTGACCCAGGGCATGGACGTCGTGCTCGCGATCAAGGTGGGCGACAAGATGAAGACGGTGACGATCAACTAACCTCGGCCGCCGGGCGGCCGGTGGGCCGGGCGCCGGGGAACGTGCCACCTTGTCCCGAAAGGCCCTGGGATTCACAGTTGATGGGTGTACCGACATGAGCTGATCGGCGTCGCGTGGGTCGGCGTCGCGTGGGTCGGCGTCGCATGCGGTGCGCTTTCGGCCGCCATGGGCCTCTGGTATGGCTCCCCGGCTGCGATCCTGACGGGTGTCGCGCTCATCCTGGCGATGGCCCTCGCGACGGACGTGCGGCGCATCCGCTCGCGCATCCCCCTTCTGAACAGCGGGCGTCCGGCGGTGGCGGGCGCTGCCTGGGCCGTGCTCATCGGAGGAACGCTGCTCGGCGTGGCAGTTCTCGCGGGGAGTCCGGCCGCGCCGGGCTATGCGCGCGTGTTCGTCCAGGGCTTGTCCGGCTACGTCCAGCCGTCGAGCGGCCCTGCCGGCTTTCCCTTCCCACCGCTCGTGCTGAGCGCGCCAACGACGCCCGAGCCGAGTCCCGCGCCGTCCGCCGCTCCCACGCCCGCACCAGCCGCTGCGCCGGCACCTGCACCTGTCCGCGCGATCGGTCCCCTTCGGGCGACCGAACTGGGTGAGCTTGGTGTCACCGCGACCCAGCCTCCTCCGGTACAGCGCTCCGCGCCACCGACGGCGGCGCCGCCCGCGGCGACGGCCGCAGCTACAACGGGCGTCGCGCCTAATGGCACGGCGTCGCCGATCCTCACGCCCGCGCCCATCGTCACGCTCGCGATCGTCACGCCCGCCCCGATCGTCACGCTCGCGCCGATCGTCACGCTCACACCCACGCTTGCGCCTGCGCCGACGCGAACTCCAGCGCCCGCCCCGATCCCCACCGGAAGCCCGCAGCCCACGGGTACGCCAGTCGGGACGAACACGCCCGCGCCCACAAAGACGCCCGCGCCCGCTCCGGCGCCGACCCCCGCTCCGGCGCCGACCCCCGCTCCGACTCCCGCTCCGGCGCCGACTCCCGCTCCGACTCCCACTCCGGCGCCGATCGCGGCTGTCGTGGCGCCGACGGCCGCGATGCTGCCTTAGCGGACTACCGCTCGGTCAGCGCCACGGGCAGCCGCTCGCGGATCTGCTCCATGTCCTTCGTAGAGAAGTACCAGTCCGCGGTCTGGTGCAGGCCGTCCAGGAAATTCATCTGCGGCTCCCAGCCGAGGAGACGCTTCGCCAGCGAGTTGTCGGCGACGCGGTTGACGGGGCCGGTCGGCATATCGAGGCGAAGCTTGATTTCGGCTTTGCGGCCGGTGTACCGAAGGACCTCTCGCGCGGCGTCGATGACGCGCGTGCGTTCCATCGTCCCGAGGTTGATGGCGCTGCCATCGTCGACCTTCTCGGCGGCGAGGATCGTGCCCGAAACGATGTCGCCGACGTAGGTCCAGTTCCGGATCTGCTGGCCGTTGCCCCAGACCTCGAATGGGTCCTGTCCGATGAAGGCGCGGGCGATCATCGCGATGACGGCGTGGTCTTCCTTGCCGCGCTCGCCGAATACGGTGAAGTAGCGCAACGACGCGCTCTTCATGCCCCAGTCGCGGGCGTAGGACTGGAGCGTCATCTCACCCATGAGCTTCGCCCAGCCGTACATGTGGTCGGCGTCGTATGGCGGCCCGACCATGTCCTCGGTGAGGTACAGGATCTGGTCCGGGTCGGTCTGCAGGTGGTTCGGGTATACGCAACCGGAAGAGGCGAACACGACCTTGTCCACGCCCGCTCGCTTGCACGCGAGGAACACCATGCCGTCGAGCGCGAGGTTCGAGGCGCAGGCGGCCTGGTGCAGGTCGACGTAGCCTCGACCGCCGTGGTCCGCGGCGAGATGGAAGACGACGTCGATACCCTGGGCGACGCGCTCGGCGACGCCCGGCTCCGTGAGGTCCGCCTTGACGAACTCGACACGTCCCGCCTGAACATGGTCCTGGATGTTCTCCAGGCGGCCCGAGCCGAGGTTGTCGATGACCCGCACCTTCGCGCCCTTCGCCACCAGGGCGTCGGTGAGGTGCGAGCCGATGAAAGATGCTCCACCCGTCACGAGGACGGGTCGATCGGTCCAGAACACGAAATGGAACTCCTTGCGCGAAATCGGAAACGCGCGTCAGCTGTGTTCGCTAGGCGGGGACGTCTAGTGACCGGACATCCGCACAACTTCACGTACGGATTTGGCGATGAGCTCGACGTCGAGCCCCATGGACCATCGGTTGATGTAATCGATGTCCTGCTCGAGCCATTGGTCGAATCCGCCGCCACTGCGGTGCCGGCTCTCGATCTGCCAGATGCACGTCAGCCCTGGGCGCGCGCGCAGGCGGCGGCGAGCGACGGTGTCGTAGTGCTCGACCTCCCCGGGCAGCGCAGGACGCGGGCCTACCAGGCTCATGTCTCCGGTCAGCACGTTCCACAATTGCGGCAGCTCGTCGATGCTGGTCTTCCGGAGGAAGCGACCGACGCGGGTGACCCGGGGGTCCCGCCGCAGCTTGAAGGCCGGGAAGGGCGCCTCGTTCAGCGACATGAGCTGCTCCCGCAGGCCGTCCGCGCCATTCACCATGGTGCGGAACTTCCACATTCGGAAGGTCCGCCCGTTGAGACCGACGCGGCGCTGCGAATAGAGAGGCGGCCAACGGGAGTCGAGACAGACGAAGAGACCGATCAACAGCAGGCTTGGCAGCAGTACGATCAACCCGACCGTGGCGAGCACCACGTCCATCGCGATCTTCACTCTGGATGTGGCGACGGCCGGGAGGTGGGCGACTTCGACCCGCTCCAGCTCGGTCGTGCGCGGAGTGGCGATCTGTGCAGCAGTAGCTTCCAGCGGATTGTCGACGCGTTGAAGGACGTCGCTCACTTTCACGACCTCTGTTTCTCTACTGGACCCGCATCGCCGCACCGTTCGATTTCGAAATAGATGAGTGCTTCAGCACCGGCTCGGACCAATGGGCGTTGCGCGGATGCAAGTTTGTTGCCTTCGCCGCCAAAAAGGCTCGAGCGACACGGACATCGGCGACGGCGGCCATTCGGCCGCATCGGGCCCCCACACCCAGCGCCATGTGTCGCGATGAAGATGCGTCAGCGCCCTCCGTCCGGCGAGAATCCTTAATGCGCGTGGCGCCATGACAGGTCGGGCGGTGTTGCTATGCGGCCCAGATGGTACCGGGAAAAGCACCCTTGCTGCAGGGCTGGTCCGGTCGCTCGCGGAGACGCGCGCAGTCAAGCTCGTTCATCACCGGGCGCCGGTCCTTCCCAAGCGCACGGTCGACACCGTCACTCGTCCACACGGCCGTCCGCCCTACGCACGATGGCTGTCCCTCCTAAAGCTCGGCTACCTCTTCGTCGACTTCGCGCTTGGCTGGAGGTTGCACATCAGGCCCTTCATCCGCTCTGGCGGCTGGCTCGTGATGGAGCGCGGTTGGTGGGATCTCGCTGTCGATCCGCGGCGGTACCGCCTCGACGTACCCACGTCGCTGATAAGGCAGCTCGGTGTGCTCCTACCCCGACCCGACCTGGTGCTCATCCTCGATGCGCCGGTGGACGCGGTGCTCGCGCGCAAGTCCGAGCTCGATAGGTACGAGCTCACTCGCCAGATGGACTTGTGGCGCAGCGTTCTGCCGAAGCGCTTCAAGGTGGTCTTCCTCGACGCGACCCGCTCGATCGATGCGATGCTGGCGGAGTCCCTCTCGGCGATCCGCGAGCTCGATCCGTGACGGCAGGAGTCGTGCATATCAGGGCTTCGTCGACCGTCGGTTGGTCACTGGTTCAGAAGGTGGGAGTTCCATGCGCATCGCAGTCGTAGGCGCCGGATACGTGGGCCTCAGCTCCGCGCTCGTTTGGTCGCACCTCGGTCACGAGGTGCGCGTGCTGGACCGCGACGCCGGCCGTGTCGCTCTGCTCCGCAGTGGCGAGGACCCTCTCGATGAGTCGCTGATCGCCGAACTGCTGGTGAACGGCCGGTCGCTGTTCACCACCGACGCTGAAGAGGCCTACGACGGCGCCGACGTCGCGGTGATCGCCGTTGGTACGCCCCCCGGCGCCGCCGGCGCCGCCGACCTCGGCTCTCTCTGGGACGCCGCTGCGACGATCGCCAGGACAGCGGCCCCCTGCCCGGTCCTGGTCCGCTCAACGGTCCCCGTCGGCACCGCGGATCGCCTCCAGCGGGACATGCCCGGCTTCCGCGTGATCTCGAACCCGGAGTTCCTGCGCGAGGGATCGGCCGTCGCGGACACGCTTCGCCCGGACCGAATTGTCGCGGGTGGTTCGCCGGATGACCGCGGCGTCGTCGAAGAGCTGTACGGACCCATCCTCCGCCAGGACTTCGCGCCGGTCGGCGAGCTGCGCCCACTCGACGGGCCGCGTCCTCTCTGCTGGATGGATCGGCGAAGCTCCGAGCTCGCGAAGTACGCCAGCAACGCGTTCCTCGCCACGAAGCTGAGCTTCGTGAACGAGCTCGCGAACCTGGCGGCGGTGACCGGGTCGGACGTCCGGGCGGTGACGGCGGCGCTCGCGGCGGACCCGCGGATCGGTCCGAGCTTCCTTCGGCCGGGCATCGGCTGGGGCGGGTCGTGCTTCCCCAAGGACACACGCGCCCTCGCCGCGTTCTCGCTCGAGGAGGGCTACGACTTCACGGTGCTGCGCGCGGTGATCGAGCAGAACAACCTTCAGCTGTGGCGGTTCTTCCGCATGATGGAGCGGGAGCTGTCCTCGCACCACGAGCCGCGGATCGCCCTCCTCGGGCTGGCGTTCAAGAGCGGCACGGCCGATTGTCGGGAGTCGCCCGCGGTGGCCCTCGCGCGGCTCATGGCCGAGCGCGAATGGCGGATCACGGCGTATGACCCGGCGGTGCACGACCGCGTCGCGGAGCTGCCCGCATCGGTCGCGATCGCAGGGGACATCGAGTCCGCCGTGGCCGGCGCGGACGCCCTCGTCGTCGCCACGGAATGGCCGGAATTCGCGCGCGCCGACCTCGACCACCTGCGGACGCTCATGCGTGGGGATCTCCTGTTCGACGGTCGTTGCGTCATCGACCCGACCCGGGCGGAAGCCGCCGGCCTGCGCTACCTCGGTATCTGCGCGCCGGCAGCCTGATGCGGGTCGTCCACTACTACCCGCGCGCCTTCGTCGGGGACGGAGGGATGACCCGGGCGGTCCGCAAGCTGGCCGAGGCTTCGGCTTCCGCGGGAGCGAGGGTCGCGATCGTGTACGCGGAGGGCGCGGAGACCGTGCGAGAGGCGCGGGCGTCGAAGCTCGTCGACTGGATCCCCGTCCGCCACGCGGGCGCCGGAAGGCTCAGCGGTCCGCTCGATCCCGGTCGAGCGTTGCGCGGCGCGGACGTGCTCGTGCTGCATTCGGCGTGGACCATCGGCAATGTCCGTTTCGGCGCGGCGGCGCGGAAGCTCGGAATTCCGTACGTTCTGGCGCCGCGCGGCGCGTATGACCCGCGCATCGTTCACCGGCATGCGACCGCGAAACGCGTCTGGTGGAGGTTGTACGAACGCGACCTCGTGATGGGAGCGCGCGCGATCCACGTGTTCTTCGCGTCTGAGCGAGCGCACCTCGAGGCGCTCGGCTACCGGGGACCGCTGGTCGTCGCGCCCAACGGCGTCGAACCGCCCGCAGGCGTGCGATGGGACGGCGGCTCAGGAGAATACGTACTCTGGTTCGGCCGCTTCGACCCCGAGCACAAGGGTCTCGACCTTCTCCTGCGCGGCATGCGCACGCTCGCTCCCGCCGAGCGGCCGCGACTTCGCCTGCTTGGCCCCGACTGGCGCGGCCGAAAGCAGCAGGTGCGGCGGATGGTGAGGGAGCTGGGCCTCGACAAAGACGTCGTGGTCGGCGACCCGGTGCACGGCGCGATGAAGTGGCAGACGCTCGCGCGCGCGTCGGGGTTCGTGTACCCGTCTCGCTGGGAGGGATTCGGGAACTCGACGGCCGAGGCCGCTTCGATCGGTGTGCCCACGCTTGTCACGCCCTATCCGCTCGGCATGCACCTCGCGCAGCACGGCGGCGCCTTCCTCGCGCAGCCCACGGCCGATGGGCTGGCCGATGGACTTCGAAGACTGCGGTCCGCCGACGCGTGCGCCGTCGGCGCAAGAGGAGCGGAAGTCGCGGCGCAAGATCTCGCCTGGCCTTCCGTCGGCGAACGCTGGTTGCGGCAGGTCGCCGCTATCGTTTGACCGCCCGGCGGTCCCTTTGCCTGAGGATCGCTGATACCAACCATTGGAGGGACGTCTCCGTCGGCGCTACACCGATGGGATTGAGCCTGAGACAGGAAGGGCCGATCCTCTCAGTCGCAGCTGGCGACCTGCCCGTCGGAACGCTCGTGGACGAGCACTTGAGCCCCTGCATCCATGCCATCAACGCGGCCGAGGTAATGCTGTCGACGGTTCCGTCGTTCCTCGTGTGGACCTGCGTGCATTCGCTGAACAGGGGGGTCGCCAATTGCTCGACGAAGTCGGCGAAGTTGATCAACCTGGCGAGGTCGCTCGGGTCCCCGCTCCGCCCGCAACACCCCCGCAAACAACAGGACCGCTGCGGGTCCAGTTCGCGTCCTCGCTCGAGGCCATCCGCGATGAGTGGGATTCACTCGCGCTCGCGTCGCGGAACGTGTTCGCGACATACGAGTGGATCTCTACCTGGTATCGGCACTTCGGCGCGTCCGCCCAGCCGATCACAGTCACCGGCCGCGATGGCGCCGGACAGCTCGTCGCGTTGGTCCCGCTGTTCGTACGGAGGCAGGGCCCACTCCATGTCATCCGATTCGCGGGAAGCGGGCCAGCCGGCCAGCTCGGTCCGGTATCCGATCCGGCGCATCGTCAGGCGGGCGCCGTCGCTCTGCGCGGAGCCCTCGACCGATCGGCAGTGCGCTGGGACGTGTTCCTCGGCACCCACCTGGCCGTCGATGAGGGCTGGACCCACCGCATCGGTGGGCATCTGATGCGACGCCAGTCGAGTCCGGTGCTCCGGCCGGGCGGCGACAGATGGGATCGCGGGCTTGTCCAGTCGCGATCGACCCTGCTCAAGGAGATGCGCCGCACGGAACAGGCGCTCGCGGGCGAACACGCCTTGCGATACCGCCTGGCGAACGACGCGCAGCGGCTGCCGCAGGACCTCGACCGCCTCTTCGCGCTCCATCGGCTCCGGTGGCGGGGCGAGTCGCCGTTCTCCTCGAACGAGGCGTTCCATCGCGACTTCGCGGCCGCGGCGTTCGCGCGCGGCTGGCTTCGGCTGCGATTCCTCGAGCTCGACGGCGACGCAGTCGCCGCGTCGTACACGCTGCGGTACGCGGGCCGGGAGTCGGGCTACCAGTTCGCACATGACCCGCGGTCGCCGCACGCTTCGCTGGAGACGCTGATGCTCATACGCGCCGTGTCGAAGGCTTTTGAAGAGGGCGTCACCGAGTACGCGTTCCTCCGAGGCGCGGAGCCCCACGAACACCGCCTTGCGAACGTCGACGCCGGTCTGGCGACCGTCGCCATCCCTCACACCGCGGTCGGGACCGTAGCCGTCGCGGTCGCGCGCGCCGCCGCGCACTGGCGGTAGAGGGCCCGAACGTCGTGCTCGAGGCGGCCCGCCACTCCGCATCGCGACCGCCGCTTCGGCGCGTCGCGATGTTCGTGCACACGCTCGATGAACGGGCGATCTCGCATCAGGTCTCATTGCTTGTCGAACCGATGCTCGAAGCTGGCGTGGACGTTCTGGTCGTCGCCGGACATCCGACGCGCGGGGGCATGGCGCGGATGCCACGAGGCGTGCGCGTCGCGGATCTTGGACTGGGAGACCGACCGACGCTGCTCGGAGCGCCCGGCCTCGCTCTCCAGCTTCGCCGTTGGCGTCCGGACGTGCTGTTCGCGCACGGCAACGGGCCGGGACGGACGGCGATCCTGGCCCGACAGATCGCGCGGACGGGCACGCCGATCGTCGTGGTCGAGCACACCCACTACAGCACGTTCTACGTCCGAAGGCGAGCAGTACGTGATCTCCTCACGCGCCTGCTCTATCCGCACGCCGACCGCATCGCCGGCGTCTCTCCAGGCGTGGTGGACGACCTGGTCCGGCGTTTTCCCGGAATCAGCGGTCGGACGGCGGTGCTGCCCGCGGCGATCCCTGATCCCGAACCGCGAATGCGCGCCATGGAGGCGACACCGGACCACCCCTGGCTCTCCGGTGTCGATGGGCCCATGGTCATCTGCGCGATCGGCAACGTGCTGCCGCGCAAGGGACAGGACACGCTGGTGCGGGCGCTGCCTCGCGTCCGACGCGAGCTGGGCGACGTTCGACTGCTCATCGTGGGACGTGTCGACGACGAGAGGTTCGGCCGTGAGCTCGAGCGACTCGCAAGCGATCTCGGAGTCCGCGATCACGTGGGACGCACAGGCTTCCAACAGAATCCATTCCAGTTCCTCGCACGAGCCGACGCCTTCGCGCACGCGTCGCACCTCGAGGGATGCCCGACCGTGATCCTCGAGGCGATGAGCGCCGCCATCCCTGTCGTGGCTACCGACTGCGTCACCGGTCCGGATTACCTTCTCCAGGGTGGGCGTTGCGGTCTTCTTGTCCCTGTCGGCGACGCTGACGCAATGGCCGGCGCGCTCGTACGGGTACTCGGCGATCGAGATCTCGCCTCGACGCTGCGCACGCGCGGGGTCGAACGCGCGCGAGAGTTCGAAGCCGCACGCATCGCCTCCCGCTACCTCGATGTCCTGGCCTGAATGGGACGCGGGAAGCCACAGGAACAGACCTCGCCGGCAGCTCCCCGGCGTCGTCACCGCCCCTGCAAGAGGCCCGCGGCGGAGAGCAATTCGCGCAGGTGGGCGCGGCGGGGTCCTATGTGCATCTCCGTCGCGATCCGGGGCGGTGGGGGCGCCGCTTGAACCGCCGCGGCCAACCGCCTGACGGTTTCACGCGGAGTTCCTGGATCGACCGCGACGCTCGCAAGCAGCCGAGGACCTCCAAGGTCCAGACACACGACGGGTAGGCCGAGCGCTCCGGCTTCGGCGGCGGTCCAGCAGCCTTCATCATGAAGGCTCGGAAAGAGAAAGACCCGCGCGTCCTCGCGCATCAGCCGCAGCAGCTCGACGCGCGGCAGCAAGCCGAGGAACGTCACGCGGCCGGGTGCTCGCCGCTGCGCGCGCGAGCGCAAACGGGGCTCGTCCGGACCGTCACCGCAGATCAGCAGCTGCCAATCCGGGAGCAGCGCGATCGTGTCGATCGCCAGCGACACACCCTTGAGCGGCAGGAGGCGGCCGGCGTAGAGGGCGGTGCGCTTCCGGCCGGCCCGCATCGCGGGCGCGTGACCGACCTTCTCGTCGAGCACGGCATTCGGGAATACGTGTGCCTTGTGCCTCTCCGCCTCCGGGAGCCACTCCCGCGTCTCGCGGTTTTGGACGAGGATGAGCTTCGCGCGTCGCCAGCTCACCGCGGCGACGGGGTTGAGATTCCTTCCGGCCCAGCGCGCCAGAGCGCGCACGAGCTCGTACGTGATCCCCCGGAGACCCAGCGTCGCGGCGAGGCGCCACGGCGGATGCGCGCCGCCGCCGACGGGGCCGTACACGAAGGCAGGTCCCACGAGCGCGGCGAGCGATCCCATCCACGCGTTCGCATACACGAGGTGCCAGACGATGTCGAAGGGATTCGCGGCATGCAGTTTCCGCGCTGCCCTGAACGCCGCGACCTGCCAGAGGACGTACTCGATCCGGTGGAAGAGCGGTACCCTGAGCTCGCCGACCTTCTGCGCCCACGGTGCGACGTCGACGTAGACCATATTGGCCCGTTCGTTCGGGGGAAGCTCGGCGAGGCCCTCCGCCAGGATTTCCCTGCGACCGCGGAACGGCCTCGTGACGACCCAGGTGTCGCCGATGCCGGTCAGCATCCGCGACCACACCCACCCCGAGCCGCCCTCCGACCCAGCGCCGGGACGGATCGAGTAGGCGAAGGCCAGGATCCGGGGTCTCTGGGAAGCGCCGATCATCCGGCTGTCGCGCGCACGGACCGTGCCGACGGAGTCACGCGGTGCGCCGTTGCCCGGATCGCCGCCGGCCGTGCATGGAAGTTCATCCCCTCCGCTTGACGCCCGGGTCGAGAACGGACGCCTCCACCAGTTGTTCGACAGCCGGAGGACCGGCGAGAACGGAAGTTGCACCGCTCAGGTTCCCCTTGGAACTCGGATCGGCGGTGCGGGCGCCCGCGGCGTCGGATCGGGTCGTGCTCGTCACCGGCGCCGCCGGAGCGATCGGCTCCGCGACCGTGCGGATCTTCCTCGAAGCGGGCTTCGCGGTCCTCGGCCTCGATCGCGATCGATCGGTCGCCGTCCACGAGCGCGGCTATCGCGGTCTCGTTGTCGACTTGGGCGCCCAGCAGGCGGTCGAGGAGGCGATTCGCATCGCCCGATCGGCGTTCCCGGGAAGGCTGGCACATCTGGTCGGTGTCGCCGGCGGTGCTCTGCCCGACGACGTGCGGACCGCCGACGACCCGGCCGAGCTCGATCCCGGAGCGTTCCGCGCGTCGGTCGATGCGAACCTCCTGACGCAATTCATCGTCCTGCGGGCCGCGTTGCCCTGGCTCCGCGAGGGCGCCGGGGAAGATCGTTCCGTGACCTTCGTGTCCTCGTTCAACGGTCTCTCGGGCTGGGGCATGCCGGCGTACTCCGCGGCCAAGGCGGGGATCATCGGGATGATGCTGGCGCTCACGACACCGCTGGGGCGCGAGAGCATTCGGGTGAACGTCGTCGCACCGGGGACGCTCCGGACGCCGCGGACGGAGGCGCTGTGGGCCGGCGAGCCCGGACATTTCGAGGCCCTCGAGGCGACCGCCGCCCTCGGACGGCTCGGCACCCCCGACGACGTTGCCCGCAGCTTCCTCGCGCTCGCGACGCTGCTCACGCATGTCACCGGCCAGGTCCTCGTCGTGGACGGCGGTCAATCCGTGAAGCGCGGCTGACCCCCGGCCGCGGTCGGACGACCCTCGGTCCCTGGGCGCCGGCGTCCCAGCGACCGACGGAGCGCGTAACCGGCGCGCTCGAGGAGCGGACCCGGGTCCCCGAGGGACTCGAACCCGTGGACTTCCCCCCGGCGCGGCCACAGCGCCGCCATTCCCCCGCCCAAGGGGAGGGCGCCGCGCCGGACCGCGTGGAGCACGCTGCGGATGTCGCCCTCCAGCCAGCGGAAGAACACCCCCGGGCGCCCGCGGGCCGTCGCGACGTCTCGCCCCGCCACAAGGTCGCAGTAGAGGTCGGGGAGATTCACGCCTGCCGCGACCGCCAGCGCGACCGTGGCGTGGACGCGCGGGTTGACGTCGAGCAGGTACGGCCCGGCGAGATCGAGGTGGAATATCCCCTCATAGCCCTCGAGCAGAGCCGGCAGGCGCTCCTCGAGGTCGGCGTCGGGGGTCGTCGTTAGAGCGGCGGACGCGGTGCCGCAGGGGATCGGCCAGATCCGCAGGTAACTGAAGTGCACCGCTGCGATCAAGCGACCGTGCCACAACAGGCCGAGCATCCCGCGCATCGCGTCGTGGACGTACGGCTGCACGACGATGCGGCCATCACCCGGAATTCGCGCGAGCGCCGATGCCGAATCCACGCGGCGCGCCGGATAGCGCTTCGTGTCCGGCTTCACGACGACCGGATACTCGAGCTCGGCGGACGCCGCTTGCAAAGCGTCGGCGTCCTCGAACAGTCGCGTGGAAGGCACGGCGATGCCGAGGGACGCCGCGACCGGGGTCCATGCGCTCTTGTCGAGGAGCTGACACACGGGCCAGTCGAGCGCCGTGAGCGCGTCATCGTTCGCCGGAAGGATGGCCGCGTACGGCCGCGACTCGGCCTCCCGCCAGACGGCCGCGGCGAAGCCCGCCGGGTCCTGCAAGGTCGACGGGACGCGGACGCGTCGCGCGCAGTGCCGCGAGGAGGCGGCCAGGGAACGCGCGGCCGATACGGTGACGGTGGGACGGTAGCCGGCCGCTGCCAATGCACGGACGGTGGCGACGGCGCCGCGTGAGAAGCCGTGACCTCCCTCGCAGACGAGCACCGCGCGGGTGCCGGCGATCCGAGCGGGCTGATGTGGCGATTCCGGGAGGCGCGGCGCCGCCCCGGTGCCCGAGGGGACGTTCCGATCCAGGCTCACAGTCCTACGTTAACTTCAACGCATGCCAGCAGACACGACCCAGGGGTGCCTCGTTCGTACACCGTTCCGGGCTGAACGGACGCGGACGTGCCTCGTTTGGCACCGTTCTGGCCTGAAGGGACGGCGATGATCACGCCCACGGCCACCGAGGTCACCCCATGGCTGCCGCTGCTGCGGCGTCTTTCGCAGCTCTCGCCACGCTGGGCGGTGTGGAAGAACGCGGACTTCGCGCTCGGGGGCGAGGGCGACATCGATTCCGTCGCGCCGCAAGGCGACTGGCCGCTCATCGCGCGCGAGTTCCGCTCGTGGGCGGCGGCGCACGATCTGGGACCGGTATTCGCCTGCCAGCATATCCCGATCGGCGTGGAGTTCATCGCCGTCCCGGCAGGTGCCGACACCTTCGCGGAGCTCGGCGCCAAGGCTCGGCGCATCTTTCGCGGATCGACGATGTACACGGCCGAGGACTTCGTCCCGCTGATGCGGATGGACCCGCGCGGTTTTCGCGGCCTGCGGCCCGGGGCAGAGGGTCTCTTCAAGCTGCTACTCGGCGGATTCGGCTGGGACGGGCGCCCGCGATGGACGCAGCTCGTCGCCAAGAACGTGCCCGACCTCCTGCGCGAAGACCCGACCGGCGTGCGGCAGGCGGCGCGGCTGTTGGGCGTGGCGCGCGCGCCAGCAATCGCGGCGGCGGAGGCGGCGGCCCGCGGGGACTGGGATCGCCGCGCCATGCTTTTCGTCGAGGCGCGATCGATCGCGAGGAGCGCGCTCGAGCCGGACGTCCTCGCGCGCAAGCTCCACTACCAGATGGCCGTCAAGAGCCGGTGCCCCGTGCTCCACGTGCTCCTCAAGCATCACCGCCGCATACCCGACGACCGCGAGCGCTGGCTCCGCGATGTTGCCGTGGAGCACGAGGTCTGGCGAGCGTGAGCGCGACGGCCGACCCCGGCGGCGGTGTCGCGGTCCTCTCGTTCCATCGAGTGGTCGATGTCCCCGAGGAGGGCCATGACGTGGCGTGGCCGAGCTTCGTCGCATTCTTCGACGAGCTCGCGGCCCGCGGCACGTGCTTTCGGACGGATCTCGTGCCGGTCGACCTCATGTCGACCGCCGTTGTCCCCACGTTCGACGACGGCACGGCCGATCACCTGCGCGTCGCGGAGGAGCTCGGGCGCCGCGGGATCCCCGCGGTGTTCTTCGTCAGCGCAGGACGAGTGGGCACAGCCGACATGCTTCGCGCCGAGGACCTGCGCCGTATGGTCGCGATGGGACACGTGATCGGGTCGCACGGGATCGACCACGTTCGGCTCGACCGGCTGCCACCCGGCGCGGTGGCGCGCGAGCTCAATGAGTCGAAGCAGCGGCTCGAGGACATCGTCGGCAGGTCGGTGTCCTCTTACGCATTCGCCGGCGGTATCGTTACCGACCACGCGCTCGGCCTGCTTCCCTCCACCGGGTACGCGGCAGCCCGGACCATGCGCTGGGGTTTCTACCGGGACGCCGGCTCGCGCTGGACTGTGCCCAGCCTCCCTGCGACCGAGTTGACGGTGCGGCGAGGGTGGATCGCGAGGGCGATCCACGACCGGAGGCTGCCGGCCGCCATGGCGCTCACCGGATATGGAAAGGAACTGATCCCGCGGGACCTTCGGAACACAGCGCGCCGCGTGGTCCGGCGCCTCTTCGGGGCATCTCGATCCTGACGACGCCCCTGCGGGTGGTAACGGCGGGGGCGCGGCCTAGGCCAGAGACTCATTGAGGTCGCCTCGGACCACCCGATGTGGCCAGCATGAGCATGGCGGGACACGATCCCCGCCGGGGCGGTCTCGTCTCCTGTCCTCCCATCGCGTCGTCGATCGCCCGGAGGAGGGACACGACGTGGCGTGGCCGAGCTTTTTTCGACTCCTCGACGACGAAATCAAGGCGGGCAGGCGATGTCGCGCCGATCTCGCTCCAGCGGACCTCCTCCGGCCGGAAATCGTCCTCACCTTCGACGACGGAACGGCCGACCACCTGCGTGTCGCGGAGCTGGCTGACCTGCGTGCGATCTTATTCGTTAGCGCCGGGCGTCTCGGCCCGGACGCTATGCTTCGACCCGAGGACCTTCGTCACATCGATCTTCTCGGCCACGTCGTCGGCTCCCATGGCCTAGATCACGTCCCGCTCGATCAGCTTCCACCCGGGGGTGTCAGCCGGGAGCTCGCCGAGTCGAAAGAGCGGCTCGAATCCCGCGCTTGGACATGTCTTCACGCCGGGCGAATTGACTGCCCTGGTGCGTGCCGCGGAACTCGTTTGAGACGGCGATCTGCCCTTGCGTACCATCGGCGAACGATCGAGCACGCGGGTTGGAGCGCGGTCTGGTTGGACCTCAGCTCAAGAGGTTCCGCGGCCGCGTTCGTGCTTCGCGCTTGAACGCTGTGGCAATATTCTGTTCATCGCTGGACTGGCGACCCGCGCGCGGCCGCGGCGCCGCCGCCGGTGTGGCTGGTCAGAGCCGGCCAGCTGTTCTGTGGGGCATCCTCGGCGGGGTGGCCTGGGATGGCCAGGGTCAACGGCGGCGCCGACCATGAGGGCGCCGGCCTTGGCGCGCCGTGCTGGTTGGGGTATCGCGGATCAGGCGTTCTCGAGCCTCACGAACTTCGCCTTGGGGATACTCGTCGCTCGCAGCGTGGGACCGGCCGAGTTTGGCGCTTTTAGCCTCGCCTTCGCGGCGTACTACCTCGCGTTGAACATGTCGCGCTCGGTGACCACCCAGCCTCTCATCGTGAGACACACGGGATCAGCGACCTCGGAGTGGCGAAAAGCGGCGGCCGCGGCGACGGGAACCGCTCTGCTGATCGGCATCGCCGCTGGCGGCGTCGCGCTGGTCATCGCCTCGGTGACGGCCGGATCCGTCCACGACGCCTTCTTCGTGCTTGGATTCATCCTCCCGGGACTGCTTCTTCAGGACGCGTGGCGCTTCGCGTTCTTCTCTTGCGGGCGCGGCGCCTTGGCCTGCGCCAATGACCTCGCGTGGGCCCTCGTGCAATTCCCGGTGATGCTCTTCATCGTGCTCTCGGGGCACTCGTCCATCGTCCTGGCGATGGTCAGCTGGGGGGTCGCCGCAGGGATCGCGGCCACCTTCGGTGCGGTGCAGGCACATCTGCTGCCTCGTCCTGTGCTCGCGCGAGCTTGGTGGCGTGCCCATCACGATCTCTCGTCCCGTTACGTGGTCGAGGTGATCGCGGGGATGGGTGGCGCGCAGATATCGCTCTATGCGGTGACCGCGATCGCGGGACTGGCCGTCGTAGGCACGCTTCGCGCCGGCGAGCTGCTGCTCGGGCCGCTGAACATCCTCTTCCAGGGGATCCAGCTCGCCGCGGTGCCGGAGGGCGTTCGCCTGCTGCGCAAGTCGACCGCCGCGCTCCGGCGTCTCTCGCTCCTGCTGTCCGGAGCCGTGACCACGACGGTGCTTCTGTGGGGCGGGCTGATGTGGCTTGTCCCGGACTCGGTTGGCGTCCAGTTATTGGGCGCGACCTGGGCGCCCGCGCACAGCGTTGTCGTACCGCTCGCCCTTGCGCTCGCGGCGGGCTCGGCCAACATGGGCGCAGCCGTGGGCCTCCGAGCGCTTGCGGCCGCGCGGCGCAGCATGAACACGAAGATCGCCGTGACCGCGATGGGCGTCTCCGGGCAAGCGCTCGGTGCTGCCCTAGCGGCCGCGAGCGGCGCCGCGATCGCGCTCGCGATCACCATGACCTTGGGGGCGGTGGTGTACTGGAGGCAGTACGCGGTCGCGCTCCGCCGGCACGAGACCGACGTGCGTGGCGCTGGAGTCGGTCCCACGCAATGGCGAGCCGACATCAGCGGTTCCGCGCCCTCGCCGGGTGCTCCCTCCCCGCCTTGATAGCTGGGCTGTCGCCCGCGAGGCCGATCACCCGACCTGATCTAATACCCGGACCGCGGTATTCGCCAGCCACCTCCAGACCCCCGTAAGGGCGCTCGTTCGGGCTCGTCGCTGTTCAGTGCGTGGAGGGTGCCGAAGGCCCGCTTGGAACTGGCGCGGGACCGACCGTACCCAGGCTGTGCTCGGTGTGCGGTGTCTCCGTGTGGTGATGGCTGAGCGCCGCGAGAAAG
This sequence comes from Chloroflexota bacterium, assembly GCA_030774595.1. Next base: position 25,379 of record JALYKU010000024.1, read on the forward strand.
TGCCGCCACCAGATCGTGGCGCCGACCATCGCCGCGAAGGCCGACCCGCTCGCGGCGCCCTGAGCTCCCCCCAAAGCCGCCCCGACACTCTCACTGGACACCGTCACGACCGTCACGGCCAGGTTGGCGTTCATACTCCGGCGGGCCGCCGCCAGCGCGCGCAGCCCCACAGTCGCGCCGATGTTCGCAGCGCTGGCGGCCAGCGCGAGAGCGAGGGGTGCCACCACGCTGTGTGCCGGCCCCCAGCTGACGCCGAGGATCGCCGCACCGACCCCATCGGGGATGAGCCAGACGAAGGTTCCCCACATGATCACGGCCGTCGCCAGGACCGTCGAGAGGAGCAGCGCGAGCCGGCGCAGGGCGGCCGTGGAGTCGCGCAGTAGGCGTACGCCCTCCGGGAGGGCGGCTAGCTGTATGCCTTGGATCAGCACGTTCAGCGGCCCGAGGAGCAGTTCCCCTGCCCGGAGCGTCCCGACCGCCGCGAGCCCAGCGATCGCTGTCACGGCATATAGCGAGATCTGCGCGCCACCCATTCCCGTGATCTCGAGCACGGCGTAGCGCGCGGAGAGGTCTCGATTCGCGCGCCACCAACTGAGCGCGGCCCTCGGGTCGGGGAGCAATCCAGCCTGCGCGACGCCGAATACCGCGGCCAGGGCGGCCGCACCGCCCCACGCGATCATCCCCGGGACCAGTGACGAGTTACCGAAAAAAGTGATCACTACCATCGCGGGAAACTGGAAGACGGCCCACGCGACGTCATTGGCGCAGGCGTGCCCGCCGCGCCCGGACGAGAAGAAGGCGAATCGCCAGGCGTCCTGGAGGAGCAGTCCCGGCATCAACAAGCCCATGACGAGAAACGCGTCGCGGACCGCGCCCCCCGTCAACGCGGCAACGACGAGAAGGATGCCCCCTCCGGCAGTGCCCACGACGAGTGCCGTTCCGCCCGCCGCGGCGACCGCCCGGCGCCACCGAGGCGTCACCGGACCCGTGTGACGGATCACGAGCGGCTGGGTGCCAAGAGCGCGCGAGATGTTCAGCGCGACGTTGTATGCGGCGAACGCCAGGCTGAACGCGCCGAAGTCCGCGGGCGCCACCGTGCGCGCGATGAGGAGGGCGACGCCGAAGTTGGTGATGCTCGAGAACGCCTGGTCCGCGAGGCCCCAGCCGGCCCGCCGCCCAAGAGCGAACAGTCTCACTGGTGCTCGATGCGTTCGGCGGAAACGCGGAGCCCGGCCCCGACGAGGAGCTCGCGCAAACGCGACCGGCGGGGCCCGAGCTGCATCTCAGCCGTGATCAGGGGCGCGGTGTCGGCGACGCGGACCGCGGCGGCCAAGCGCCTGACGGTCTCCGCCGGGGTTCCCGGACGCACGGCGACGCTCGCGAGGAAGGCGGGACCGCCCACGTCGAGGCACACCACGGGAAGACCGGCCGCCACCGCCTCCGCCGCCGTCCAGCACCCCTCCTCGTGAAGGCTCGGAAAGAGGAGGACATCCGCCTCCTCGCGCATGAGCCGCAACACCTCGGGGCGCGGGATCCAGCCGAGAAAGGATACGCGGCCGGGCGATCGCTGGGAGGCTCGTTCGCGCAACCGCCGCTCGTCCGGGCCTTCGCCGCAGACCAGGAGACGCCAATCGGGAAGCAGCGCCATCGCGTCTATCGCCAGCGAGACGCCCTTCAGCGGCAGTAGGCGACCGGCGAAGAGGGCGGTGAGCTTGCGCCCGTGGCGCGGAGCCGGCGGCGCACCGACATTCTCCTCGAGCACGGCGTTCGGGAACACATGCGCCTTGTGCCGCTCGGCCGCGGGAAGCCAGTGCCGGGTCTCCCGGTTCTGGACCAGGATGAGCCTCGAACGGCGCCAGCTGACGGCCGCGACGGGGTTGAGGTGCCTACCCGCCCAACGAGCCACAGCGCGCAGGACCTCATACCCAGCACCCCGCAGACCCAGGCTCGCCACCAGCCGCCACGGAGGATGAACGCCCCCGCCGACGGGGCCATACACGAACGGAGGCCCCACCAGAGACGCCAGCGAGCCGATCCAAGCGTTCGCATAGACAAGGTGCCAGGCGATGTCGAAGCGGCTGGTCGCGTTGAGCCTTCGGGCCTCCCTCAATGCGACGACCTGCCATATCAGGTACTCGACGCGCGCGAACAACTCTGAGCCTGGCCGCCCGATCCTGCGAGCCCAGGCTGGGATATCGACGTATACGAGCGTGGCCCGCTCACACTCGGGAAGCTTCGCGAGGGCCGGAACCTGGAGCTCCTTCCATCCGGGAAACGGCCTCGTGACGACCCAGGTGTCGCCGATGCCCGCCAGCATCCGCGACCACACCCATCCCGAGCCGCTCTCCGACCCTTCCCCGGGCAGTATCGAGTAGGCGAAGGCGAGGATCCGAGGCCTCATGCGCTTCAAGCGAGCCGGCGGGCCTACCGGTCCAGGACTCGCGAGTCATTGGACGGCGGAGGAGCGCGCCGGTCCGAGATCACTCGTCTACGGTAACTTGAACAGAGGGCCAAGCGTATGCGCCCGGGATGTCTGGTCGCACGCCGTATCCTCGATGATCGCGAACGGTCTCTCAGGGACCGCCGCGGAGGACGAGGTGTGGCCGGCGTACTCCCGGGCGCCGACCGATCGCCAAGGGTCTCACCGTTCTTTCATTCCATCGAGTGGTCGATGTCCCCCGAAGACGGGCACGATGTGGCGTGGCCGAGCTTCGCCAGCTTCAGGGACTGGTGGCCCGGGGCACGCGCTTTCGAACCGATCTCGATCCGGTCGACTTGCTCGCGAGTGCAGCCGTCCCGACCTTCGATGAGGGCACGGCGGATCACGTGCCCGTCACGGAAGAGCTGTGGCGGCGGCGGATTCCCGCGGTCGAGCTGACCTTGCGGCGGGGCTGGGTCACCGGAGCGAACGCCGGCGGCCGGCTGCCGCCCGCGATGGCGTCACAGGCTACGGCAAGGCGCTCATCCCCTGGGGTCTCCGGTAGAACCTTCGCAGCGCGGCGGGTCGCCTGTTCATGGCGCCTCGATCGTGAAACGTATGCGCGCGCTCGTCCGCGTCGCACGGCCCGCGGCCGCCAAGTCGCGGGGGGACGGGAGAGTCGGCCGCATCGGGCCGGATTCCTGCTCTATGGCCTGAATGCCAATGGCAGGCCTCCGCCTTCTCGAGGACCATGCGAGTGAGCTCCGTTTCTCGCGTGCATGCGTGACAGGATTTCACCCTCAGCCGCCGGTATCGTGATGAGGAGTTCATGATCCGACGCAACCTGGCCCCCGCGGCTGTCACCGGCGGCGCCGCGACCGGCATCGGGGCGCTCGCTGCCGTCTCTCCGCTCGGCGCGGCGCTGGCGGCCCTGGGTGCCGGCGTGGTCTTCGCGGTGTTCGCGCTGCGCGAGCGGATGGTGTCGGTCTTTCTCGTGTCCCTGGCGGTCGGGCTCGCCGGCTACGCCTTCAGCGGTCGCACGTTCGCGCACCTCGGCATCCCGCCCCTCTACGTTGGCGAGCTACTGCTGGCGCTCGCGCTGCTCAGCCTTATCTTCACCTGGCGCAGGGCACCTTTGACCTGGATCGACGGCCTGCTCGCGGCGTTCATGTTGCTCGGTCTCGTGCGGACGGTGCCCTATATCCAGCGGGATGGTGTGGACGCGTTCAGGGATGCCACGCTCTGGGGCTACGGCATCTTCGCTTTCGCTGCCTCGCGCGCGGTGCGCGCTGAGGACTTCGCGAAGATCAGCGGCCTGTACCGATGGGCCATGTTCCCATTCATGCTTTGGGTACCGGTACTCGCGATCGCCGCCCCGATCTTCGGACCTCAGCTTCCCAAGGTTCCGGACGGTACGCTGCTTCTGACCTTCAAGGGCGGAGACGCGGGCGTCCATCTCGCCGGCGCGCTCGCGTTCGCACTCATCGGCTTGGCTGGTGCCGCGGCCGTGCGCCAGACTTTATTCCTTCCCGCCTGGCTCATTGCCCTCATCGCATCGGGGGCGGCCAATCGGGGGGGCCTGATCGCGGCCAATGTCGCCTGGGCAGCTGTTGCGTTCGTTCGGCCGAGGAAGACCTGGCTCTACGGCCTTCCGGCGGTCGCGATCCTCCTCGCCGCCCTCATCGCCAGCGACCCGTCGGTCTACGTAGGTGGCCGGCCGATGTCCCTGGGCCAGGTCCAGGACAACGTCATCAGCATCCTCAACGACAGCAACGACTCCAAACAGGGATCGAAGGAGTTCCGCCTCAGATGGTGGGGCGACATCATCGACTACACGGTCTTTGGTCCCTACTTCTGGACGGGGAAGGGTTTCGGCGTCAACCTCGCGGACGACGACGGTTACCAGGTCGAGGCGGACGGCTCGCTGCGGGCGCCGCACAACAGCCATTTCACGGTCCTCGCGCGAATGGGAGTTCCCGGTCTGGTGCTCTGGCTCACGCTCATCGTCGGATTCATCGCGTCGCTCATCGTCGCGCAGCACAGAGCGAGAAGGAGCGGTGCGGTCTTCTGGGCGGGCATCCAACTATGGGTCGCGCTCTACGCGGCGGCGGCGCTCGTCGACACGGCGTTCGATCCATACCTGGAAGGCCCGCAGGGCTCGCTCTGGTTCTGGACGCTGTTCGGGATCGGGGTGGCCGCGCTCCGCTTCGGAAAGCAGGCCGCCGCGGAGCGATCGCCAGCGAACCCGGCGGTGGCCCGTCCGGTCGTCGCCCACCGGCCGCCGGCCGAGCAGGAGGCCGCGTGATCCCGCCTTCGTACGCCGTCGGCCCCGTTCGGGTGAGCGCAGTCACGTTCGCCGGTGCGATGACTCTCGCGTTGACCGCCAGGAAAGATCGCAGGCATCTCAGCTTCCACTTCTGCAGCGTGAACGGGATCGTCGAGGCGGCGCGGAATCCGGAACTTCGAGCCGCGCTGGCGCACGCCAGCGTGGCGGCTCCCGATGGGATGCCACTGGTGTGGCTCGGGTGGATCGCGCGGCAACGCGTCCAGCGCGTCTGTGGACCGGACTTCATGCCGGCATTGCTCGAACGCGGGCGCGCGATCGGTTATCGCCATTTCTTCTACGGAGGCGCAGGCGGCGTGGCCGAGCGGCTCCGCCAGCGCATGACGGAGCGATTCCCGGGCGTGCGCGTCGTGGGTGCGGAGACGCCGCCCTTCGCACCGCTCACCGGCGCGGAGAACGATGCCGCGATCGAGCGCATCAACGCGGCGGATCCAGACTGCGTCTGGCTTGGGGTCAGCACACCTAAGCAGGACATCTGGCTGCACGAGAATCGTGCGCACATTCACGCGCCGGTCGTTCTCGCGGTCGGCGCGGCATTCGACTTCCTCAGCGGCTCACGGGCCCGCGCCCCACGATGGATGCAACGCTCGGGCCTGGAATGGTCCTTCCGCCTTCTCGCGGAGCCGCGACGTCTGGGCCGCCGCTACACGGTGACCAATCTGCGATTCGTCGGACTCCTCTTCCGGGATGCGCTGGCTCGTCGCTCGAAGACCGCGGGCTGACCACGGATGGGCCCGCGCGCGGCGGCTCGGTGTCGGCGGAAGCCGACTCACCGGCGATGAGCACACGGGTCTGAGGCCGGTAGCGGTCGGTATCGGCGTGATCTTGGCCGCCGTGGCGATCGCGGCCGCTGTCCTCGCCCGCCCCGCGCGGGTCGACGATGGCTCGGCAGCTGCCGTGGAAGCGAGCGTCCGAAACCACGGGGCCGTCGGCGATGGCCTGGCGGATGACGGCGACGCCATCCTGCGCGCCCGCGACGCCGCCGGTCCAGGCGGCCGCGTGGTCTTCCCGGCCGGCACCTATCGGTTCAGCCGGCCGCTGAAATTGAGTCTCCCGCGGCAGGAGTGGTCCCTGTCAAAGGGAGCGCTGCTGAAGGCGGACGCGACGATCTACCTCGACGCACCCGGAGCGCGCCTCGTGGGTCCTGGCGGCATCGACGAACAGCAGGCGGAGCGGATGGCCGTGGAGATCCAGTTCAATGCGGCGACACCGGCCGACGGCGCAATGGTATCCGGCGTCGAGGTCTATGGCACTCGCGGCGACTATTGCGCGCTGATCCTGGCCGAGGGCGACTACGCCCGCGTCGAGAACAACTATCTCCACGACAGCGGATGTGACGGCGCGATCATCAACACCGACGGAAATGCCGGCCGCCGCGGGATCGAGTTTCGGGGAAACCGCTTCGTCAACATCCTCCGCGACGGGATCCACTCGAAAGGAACGAACGGCGACTGGAAGGGCGGAGCATGGGTCCCCGAGGCTCAAAGGAATGTAGGGCACAGGTTCATCGGAAACGTGATGGAGCGGGTCGGCCAGGTTCCGCACTCGTTTTCGCTCGAGATCCAAGATGGCCACGTTGAAGCGGAGATCCGCGACAACCGGGCTGACCAGACGTACTCGATCGTGGGCCAGCTCCGAGCGCAGGTGACGGGTAACACCTTCTCAGGGCACGGCGGCCAGTGGGGCATGGAGATCGGGAATTCCCGGGACAGCGCTGTGCGACGGAACTCCTTCTCGAACTGCGCTATCGGCATCGTGATGACCGGCTCGCGCGACCAACTGAACGTGGGCAATGTGTTCAGCGGAAACAGCTACGACAACTGCGGGGCGCGCATCTCGGTTGCCTGGGATGGTGGTGGCAATCACTACGAGGACTAATGCAGGTAGGTGGACGATCCGCCGCTCTTAGCCGTGTGCGCCGCGGGTCCGCCGTCGCGGTCATCTTCGCGCTCAGGACCGATGCATTGGCGAAACGCGGAATTTGCTTGCGCGCGATGACTCTGACGTCGGAGTTGTGTGTGTGACCTGACGTCACGTGACGGCGGCCCACATGACGCTCCGCAACGGTAGCCAACCGGTCTACCTAGCTGTTACTCGTCTGTACGCATTCACCGCGTTTCATGCGACGGATGCGTAACAGCGCGGAGTCCGCCCCGCCGCATCGCCATCGCCCACGGCGCGGCGCGCAGGTCGGACGGTTGGGAATACCCGGTGGAACGCACTGCTATGCACGCACGCCGTTTTTCGCGGAAGAGCGGTGCTCGCGCCGCCGCGGCTCTATTCGCCGCGGCGATCCTCGCGACAGCTGGTGGAGCAGCCTCGGCTGGCCAGGCCACTCCTGGAAACCTCTACCTGAGTCCCTCGAGCGGCGCGACTGGGAGGACCGTGAACGTGACCGTTACGGGCATGCCGCAAGCGCAGGTTCAGCTAACCTGGGACGGCAGCACGAACTCCATGCCCTCCGTGCGCATCGACCACGACAAGACCCTTGCCACGTCCTTCACGGTGCCCGTCTCCACCCCCGGAGCGCACACCGTCGCGGTGGTAGCCACCAGCGGCAAGTACTCGAGCCAGCAGCTGGTCAGGGCTTCGTTCACCGTCGTCACCACGGCTACGATCGCGGCTACCGCGGCTCCGACCGCGGCTCCGACGACAGCAACGGCCACGTCGGCTCCGACCGCAGCTCCGACCGCAGCTCCGACCGCAGCTCCGACGACAGCAACGGCCACGCCGGCGCCGACCGCGAGTCCGCCCCCCGCGCCGAGCGGGTCAGGGGCCACGGCCGGACAGCCGGTGCTCAAGAGCGGACCGGCGCGATACGGCCGGCAGACGCTCTCCGCAGGACAGACGATGACCGGCGGGACGATCGACGCGCAGGGACA
>JALYKU010000025.1 GCA_030774595.1 Chloroflexota bacterium
GGCGTCGCGCCGACGCTGCGCGTGCTGCCCGAGGTCGTCGCCGCCGTGAACGGGCAGGTCGAGGTGCTGATGGACGGCGGCATTCGCCGCGGCAGCGACATCGTCAAGGCGCTCTGCCTCGGCGCGCACGCGGTGCTGATCGGGCGCGCCTACGCCTACGGCGTGGCCGCGGGCGGCGGGCCCGGCGTCGCACGCGCGATCGAGATCCTGCGCGCCGACGTCGTCCGCACGCTCAAGCTGCTCGGGTGCGCCTCGACGGCGGACCTCAATCGGTCGTTTGTCGACGTGCCGTCGGATTGGCGATTTGACTCGCGAAGGCAGTAGTCGACGCTGCGCGGAAACCGCCACGGAGAAATCCTCCTCCTCACGCTCACGCGTGAGACGGTGCGGTCCCAGAACCACGTTCCCCTGACAAGGACGCTCCCTAAAGGTTACCGACCGTGCGCAATCTTGATCAGGGCGCTGATGGGAGGCGCCTTCTTCTCGCGGCTCACTTGCGGCAGCAGCTGGATAGCCGCGCAAGAGGCTGCTGGTCTTTCTCGATTCCATTTGACGCCGAGCCTCTAGAGGCCTAGACCTGCGGCTCTGCGGACGCCCCCGTGGACGCTTCCGCCACCCTACTGGGGCACGATCACCAGAATGGAGGAGCGGGTCAAATGAACGCTGGTCTTGTCCGTTGGGGCATATGGGCTCTGCCGATAGCTGGAGTTCTCATCTTGCTTTCCTGGTTTGCATTCCTTGGGGGGCCGAGCGCAGATCAGGATCCGGACGGCTACGCGCGACAAATCACGTCATCGGTCGTGATCGCGGCCGGGTATGTGTACCTCGCAGGCCTGCTGTTCCTGATCTTCGGGCTGCTGGCGGTCTACGCCTCGCTGCCGCCCACCGCCTCATCATGGCCAACCATCGGGACGGTCCTGACTGTGGCTGCCACAGCGTTGGTCCTGCCCGTGTTCGGCATTATCGTCATCGCGGGGCCTGTCCTGGGCGACGTCTACCTTGCCGGCCACAAAGACGTGAGTGCGGCGATGCTCCTACTCTCCGGCGGAAACTTCAGCAGTCGGGTCATCACGTATTTCGTAGTGCTGATGCTGGTTTCCCTGGTGGGCGCGATCGCGACGGCGTTCGCGATCTGGAGCTCTGGTCTGCTGCCGAAGTGGTCGGGCGTTCTCTTTGCGCTCGCGTTCGTGCTGACGATCGCCTCGACGCCGATCGTGACGCACGTCGGCGCGCTGTTGCTGGTGGCCGCCGGAGTCTGGATGGCACGTGGCCTCGCGCGAGCGACATCGGCATTTGGCAGAGCGGAGCCGCGGCCGACGCCCGCTTGAGGCGTTAGGTCGTTCGGCCTTCGTTTTCGCCGTTCGCTGAAGGGACGGGCGCGAACCCGTAGGCCCCGCTCGTGTGCGGACCGACTCCGGCGCAGCGCACGATTGACGGCGCGATCGATTCTCACGATGGCCGTCGACGTGCCTCGCCGGCACGATCGCACCTGGCCGCGGTGGCCGGCTCGTCGGGCATGAGGGTCGCCGCGGTGCGGCTCAGGTCGTGGCGCATGATTCGGACGACCCCGACGCGGGAACAGCACGTTTGCCTGAGGACTTCCGCCCGATGGAGTGCGATCTAGTGGCGACGCGTGCGTTCGGAATCGCAATGCTGCTCTCCTCGTCGTGAGCGCGTGCGCCGCGCCGACGGCGGCTCCCACGCCCAAACCGCTTGCCGTCATCTCCCCTTTCACGCGCGCGAAGCGCCGACATGCTATGTCGCGGTCTCCCGATCCGCGGCGGCACTGGTCCTCGGTGGCGCGAAGCGCATCGACGCGTCGCGGAAGTACGTCATCCCGGGCGGCATCGACGTGCACACGCACGTGGAGCTCCCGTTCGGCGGCACCTTCGCGTCGGACGACTTCGAGACGGGCACCGTCGCCGCGGCGGTCGGCGGCACGACGACGAAAATCGACATCGCCGTGCAGGGCTTCGGCGAGCCTGTCGAGAAGGCCCGCGACGCGTAGCTGACGAAGGCGCGCGGCAAGGCGGCGATCGACTACGGCCTGCACATGATCGTCCGCCGTCACGTCGAGCGCGATGAGCCCGCGCACGGGGCCCCGAGTCGGTCGACGACTCCGACAAGGTGCTGCGCGAGATGGGGACGATGGTCCACGAGGGCATCTCGAGCCAACAAGAACAGCACCTCGCCGATCTCGCGGTTCGTCTTTCCCTCAGCCAGGCCCGCAGGCACCTTGCGCTCCTGCTCGGTGAGTGACGCGAGTGTGGGATCTTCCGCGGGGAGGCGCGAGCTTTCACGTTCGAAGCGGGCTGCGATCGCACGATCTTCATCTTGACCTCGGTGGCTAGCGGCGACCGGCCCGAACGTGTGCGTGGAGAAGCCCCTCGACACCGCCCGCGTGCGTGCGCTCGTCCGCGACGCCGTCCGGCGGGAGGGGATGGTCACCACACGGGCGCCGACGAGCGGCATCGCGTCGTCCACTCCCGACCCCAAATGACCGACGCCGCCGACGGCCTCACGCCGGTGCGAAGTCGAGGGTCTGCGTGAGCTCGATGAGGTCGACGAGGTCTTCGACGTAATCGAGATTCGTCGCGTCGATCCGCACGATGCGCGAGGGGTCGTAGGCGTCGAACCACCGCGTGGAAAGCCGGTGAGCCGGCGCAGGTACGCGTCCGGGATGTCGCTCTCTCCATCCCGCGGCCGCGCCGCTGGATGCGCTCTTCGTTGCGGAGAGCGAGCAAGTGAGCGCCATGGGGAGCCGGGCACGGGCGAGGAGCCCCACACGATGGCATCGTAGGTGCGATCCGCCTCAATATCGCCAGCTCTTCCGACGTCACCGGTCCGCACCGTATGGAAGGCTTGGGCCGTCGGAGCGGAATGCGTTCGCGTGGCCGGCCGTGCGCCGCCGGCCGGCAACGGCGACGCTCCCGTCTGCCGAGCGCGGCAGTTGACGGCGCGCCGCCCGCGCATACCCTCGCGGTGCGGAGAACAAGGCAGGGGGTGCGCGATGAAGGCCTTGATGATGGACTACGACCTCACGATCCCCGCGATCCTGCGGCGCGCCGAATCGCTCTTCGCCGATAAGTCGATCGTCAGCCGGTTGCCGGACCGGTCGCTGCACCGGTACACCTACGCCGACCTCGGCCGCCGCGCTCGCTCGCTCGCCGTCGCGCTCAAGGAGCTCGGCGTGCAGCCGGGCGACCGCGTCGCGACGCTCGCGTGGAATCACCACCAGCACCTCGAGGCGTACTTCGGCGTGCCGCTCCTCGGCGCGGTCGTCCACACGCTGAACATCCGCCTCTCGGGCGAGGACCTCGCGTACATCGTCCGCAACGCGGGCGACAAGGTGCTCCTCGTGGACGAGGTGCTTCTGCCGGTCCTCGAGAAGTTCCGCGCGAACGTATCGCTCGAGCGGATCGTCGTCATGGCGCCGATGCCCAAGCCGCGCGACGGGATGCTCGACTACGAGACCCTCCTTGCGTCGAGCGACCCGTCTCTGTTCGAGGCGAGTGAGCCGGACGAGAACGACGCCGCGGCCATGTGCTACAGCTCGGGCACGACGGGCCGGCCGAAGGGCGTCCTGTACTCGCATCGCGCCATCGCCCTCCATTCGATGGCGTCGGCGATGGTCGACACGCTCGCGATCTCGGAGGGCGACGTCGTGCTGCCGGTCGTCCCGATGTTCCACGTGAATGCGTGGGGACTTCCGTACACCTGCGCGCTCGTCGGCGCAGCGCAGGTCCTGCCGGGACCGTACCTCGACGGGGAAAGCCTCCTCGACCTCTTCGCCCGCGAGCAGGTGACGTTCACCGCGGGCGTCCCGACGATCTGGTTCGGGATCCTCGCGGTCCTCGATAAGACTCCCGACCGCTGGGCTCTCCGGCCCGGCCTGCGGATGGTCGTGGGCGGCTCCGCCGCGCCGCGCTCGCTCATCGAGAGGTTCGACAAGCACGGCCTGCGCGTGATCCACGCCTGGGGAATGACCGAGACGACGCCGCTCGGCTCGGTGGCGGTCGTCCGCAGCAGCCTCGCCGGTGCTTCCGAGGACGAGCGCTACGCGGTCCGCGCCAAGCAGGGCCTGCCGGTCCCGTTCGTCGAGGTCCGCGCGCGGGGCGAGAGCGGCCTCGTGCCGCACGACGGCGTCGCGATGGGCGAGCTCGAGGTCCGCGGACCGTGGGTCGCCGGCAGCTACTTCAGCGCGCCCGAGGAAAAGGATCGCTTCACGGAGGACGGCTGGTTCAAGACGGGCGACGTCGTCTCGATCGATCCGGCCGGGTACATCGACATCCAGGACCGCTCGAAGGACCTCATCAAGTCCGGCGGCGAGTGGATCAGCTCCGTCGCCCTCGAGAACGCGCTCATGGGCCACCCCGCCGTCGCGGAGGCGGCCGTGATCGCCGCTCCGCACCCCAAGTGGCAGGAGCGTCCGCTGGCGGTCGTCGTGTTGAAGGAGGGGCAGCGGGCCACCGAGGAGGAGCTGCTCGATTTCCTGCGCCCGACGGTCGCGAAGTTCTGGGTGCCCGACGCGGTCGTGTTCACGGACTCAATTCCAAGGACGGCGACCGGCAAGTTCCTGAAGTCGGCGCTGCGCGAGCGCTATCAGGAGCACGTCCTCACCACGGCATAAAGAGCCGGGCTCATGTCCCGTTCTCGGCTGGGCCCGGACGCGGTAGTCGGCGTCGTGAGGATCGAGTGGTCGTCGTCATCCGCCGGCTGACCCGCGGGCGAGCACCTTCGCCACCAGCGCTGTCCATCCTGTCTGGTGGCTCGCGCCGGCCACTCGACATCGACGACCTCCTGAGGCTCATCGCGGAGGCACTCGAGAAGGGCCCCGGGGCCCGCGGCCATAGCGGCTCTCCGGAAGCATCGGGCGCGCCGCGGTCAGGGCGCGGCGAAGCCCTCGTAGATCATCGCGTTGTCGCCCCCCTGGGCGAGCTCGACGACGATCGCGGAGACGGTCCCGCCGGTCCCGGTGACGACGACGGCGTACTGGGTGTCGTCGGAAAGCGTCGCCTGCGCCAGGGGGTCGATGCGGACCGCCGTCCCCGCGGGGACGGCCACGGTCTGGGTGTACGCGAGCGCCCCGTCGCTGAAGCGGTACCACTGGAGCGTCGCCCCGGTGGCGGTGGCGCTCTGGAGGAGGATCGGCGTCGTCCACCCCGCGGGACCCCCGAGCGTCCGGGTGACGTTGGGGAGGAAGTACTTCGCCGCGGGGGAGGGCGAGGCGGTGTAGCCCATCGCGGTGAGCGGGCTGATGACGTTCACCGCCGCGGCGATCGCGCCGCCCGGGGCGCTGGCGATGAAGCTGTACTCGCCGTCTCCCAGGCATGTGCTCGTCGCCGCGGCGCCGCACAGGCGGCTCGCGTCGGTCGAGGCGGCCCCGCCGATGAAGCGCGGGTCGAAGGCCCACGAGGCCCCCGGGGCGAGGGCAGCGGGCGCGGTGAAGGACTGCGGGGGGCCGTTCCCCAGGGGCGTGAACGCCAGGCTCGGGGTCACCGCGCCGGCGCCGGTGTTCTGGACGACGACGGTCGAGATCCGCCCGATCCCCTGCGCGTTCTTGGCGGCGTAGGGGCCGTACAGCGTCGCCGCCCCGGCGGTCACCCCGTCGGTCGCGTACGCGACGGGGTGGTCGATGCTCACATCGTCGAGGTGGGTGTTCACCACGACCGCGATCGGCTGGTCGCTCGAAAGCGTGACCGCGTACTGCTTGCCGTCGGCCAGCCCGGGGGCGCCCAGGGCGTCGTCGTTCGAGTTCGGCTCGACGAACTTGGACTGCCCGGGGGCGATCGTCCGGC
>JALYKU010000026.1 GCA_030774595.1 Chloroflexota bacterium
CCCTTCCTCTAGCCTGATGCCCTCGCGCAGCGCGGCGACGGTGGCCTCGGTGGCCTCCCCCGCGACGTACACCTCGTACTCGCGCTCGTGGCCGTATCGCGGGTGCAACACGCGCTCGGCCCACTCGCCGTCGTTCGTGAGCAGCAGCAGGCCCTCGGAATCGGCGTCGAGGCGCCCCACCGGGTACAGGCGCTCGCGTGCGTCGACAATGGCAACGACCGTCGCGCGCCCGCGCTCGTCCCGTGCCGTCGCGATGACGCCGCGCGGTTTGTTCAGCATCAGGTACCGGCGGCCGGCCGCCGGCGCGACGCGCCGCCCGTCGACCTCGATCCTCGCGCCGGGCGCGACGCGCGCGCCGAGCTCCCGCATGACCTTGTCGTCGACGCGCACGCGGCCCTGCGCGACGAGTATCTCCGCCTTGCGGCGCGATGCGACGCCCCTCGCCGCGAGGACCTTCTGGACGCGCACACCTGGCGCCGTGCGTCCGGCGGTCACGTGCTGGCCTCGGTCGGGACGGGCGCCCGCTCGGCGACCTCACCCTCGGGGCTCAGCGCGCGGGGCAGCTCGTCGAGGCTGGCGAGGCCGAAGCACTCGAGGAACTCCCACGTCGTGCCGTAGAGGATCGGACGCCCCGGCGCCTCGCGGCGTCCGCGCTCTTCGATGAGCCGGCGTGAGGCGAGTGTGTAGATCGTCTGGTCGCAGTTCACGCCGCGGATCGCCTCGACCTCGGCGCGCGTCGCGGGCTGGCGATACGCCATCACCGCGAGGGTCTCGAGGGCGGCCGGAGAAAGGCGCAGCCTGTCGGCGCCGAGGTATGCGGCGACCGCCGCCGCCGCCTCCGGTGCGGTCACGATCCGGCAGTCGTCGCCCTCACGCTGTAGTCGCAGCCCCGTGCCGGCGTAGGCCTGCTCGAGCTCCGCGAGCGCGGCATCGACGGCCTTGGGGGGGTCGCCGACCGCGCGCGCCAACTCCGCACGCGCGACGGGTTTTTCCGCGACGAAGAGCACAGCCTCGACCTTGAGCGCCGTCGGCGACCGCGGATGCTGATCTACGGACCGGCCCTTCTTTCCCTCGCGGTCACGACGATCTCGCCGAACAGCTCGTCCTGATCGATCTCGGCGACGAGCCCTCGGTGGAGGTCGAGCAATGCGATGAACGTCACGATAGCGAAGCCCAGCGTCGGTCCATCCCCCAAGAGCTCGCTGAACGAGATGCGGCCGCGTTCGGCGAGGAGCGATGCGATCTCGGCGGTCCGGTCCTCCACCGAGTAGCGCTCGCCCGGCGCGGCGACCTGTTCAGGAGGCTCCTTGACCGCGAGCGCGAGCGCCTTCGCCCCCGCCGCGGCGAGCGCTCCGCTGCTGCCGCCGCGGGGGGGTAGCTCCACGGTCCCACCCTCGCGGTGGAACGCGCGCTCGCCCGCGCGAAGGCGATCCGCGAGCAAACTGGCGCGCTCGCGGACCGCGGCGTATTCGATGAGCCGCGCGCGCAGCTCCTCCTCGCTCTCCTCGGGCGACTCCTCGACCGGCGTCTGGGGCGACGGCAGGAGGCTCCGCGCCTTCAGCAGCACCAGCCGGGACGCGAGGTGCAGGAACGCGGCGACCTCCTCCGCGGGCAGCGCCTCGACCGCGCGCACGCGCGCGAGATAGTCGTCCGCAAGAACTGCGAGACGCACCGTCTGGATGTCCAGGCGCTTCTCCAGGGCGAGCTCGAGGAGCAGGTCGAGCGGGCCGTCGAAGCCGTCGACGGTGACGTGCGGCGACCCCGGGCCGATCATCCCGCTGCCAGTTTCATCGGCGCGTCACGGGATCGCCTCGCGGTCGGCGCGCTCGAGCATCCGTTCATCGGCATCCCTCGGCGGCTCGTGATGGCGGGCGATGAGCCGCGTGACGCGCGGCGACGCACCGCGACGTGCGGCCAGGGTCGCTCCACGCCTGGCGTGATCGAGGTACCGGGCGAACGAGTCGTCGCCTCGGGCGAGGCGCGCGCGCAGGTGCGGAGCGAAACGCGTGAGCAGCACGCCGGCGACGCGATGCCACAGCCGCGTGTCCGCGGGCTTGGCGATGTCGTGCAGCTCGCCGGCGAGCACGAGCTCGTCGTCCGCGCCGAACGCGCGCAGGATCTCGGCCGTGCGCCGGGCGTGGCGCGCGTCGCCATCGCCGCTGGTGAGGAACCGCCAGGTCTGCCGCGCACGTGCGAGCCCGCTCAGAAGCTCAAGCCACCCGAACCGAGCAGCAGGCGCACCAGCGCGGCCGCGGGCACCTGCACGAGCGGCCCCAGCACGTTGATCCCCATCGACGGCAGGAGGAACAGCACCGCCAGGAGAATGAACGGACCGTACTGCTCGTAGCTCCGCCACGAGTACTGCTGGCGCGGCGGCAGGAGGCCGTACACCACGCGCGATCCATCGAGTGGCGGGATCGGGATCAGGTTGAACACGAAGAGCAGGCAGTTGTACACGACGATGCTGCTCAGAACGATCGTGTATACGCCGCCGAGCACGTCCGTCGTGCCGAACCGAAGCGGTATCGCGCAGATCGTCGCGAGCACGAGATTCGTCACGGGTCCGGCGAGCGACACGGCGCTGATGGAGAAGCTGCCCCGCAGGCGCGCCTCGTTGACCGGCACCGGCTTCCCGTACCCGAAACGCACCAGCAGGAGGAACAGCGAGCCCAGCAGGTCGAGATGGGCCAGCGGGTTCAGCGTCATGCGCCCCAACAGCCGGGCGGTGTCGTCGCCCAGGCTGTGCGCCACGTACGCGTGCATGAACTCGTGCACCGTGATCCCGAGCACGACCGCGACGATGAAGCTCCAGAAGTGGATCGGGTCGTTGACCGCCTGGGAGAGGATCGCCTCGACGCTCCTGATGTTGAAGAGCAGCAGGACGACGAAGAGGATGAGGATCGGATTGCCGCCGAACGGGCTGCGCGCGCCTCGCGCGATCATGTGAAGCGCAGCTCTCGTCGAGCGCCCGCGAGTCCGTGGGCCGGTCGGTCCCGAAAAGTCACTATCACAGCGAGCCGAGTCTATTGGCGGACGGCGTCATGGAGCGGCGATGCGGCCGAGCACAAGACGCCGGCGCGGCACGCGGCGCGCGCTCCAACGGAAGGCGCGGCGCACCGTTTCGGTCGCTTCGTCGTCGCCGGGACGTCCCGCGCGATGCACCTCCGCGAACGCCTGGCCGCGCTCGACGCGGTCGCCGACCTTCGCGCGCAGCACGATGCCGGTCGCGTGATCGATCGGCTGGCCCTTGACCTCGCGGCCCGCGCCCAGTCGCATCGACGCCAGCCCGATCTGCTCGGCGACGATCGCGGCGACGTATCCCGTCCGCGGCGCATCGAGGGCGACGACGTCGGCCGCGCGCGGGAGCCGCGCGGGATCGTCCACCATCCGCG
>JALYKU010000027.1 GCA_030774595.1 Chloroflexota bacterium
CGGTAGCCGACGACGGGCGTCCCGGCCGCCAGCGACTCGAGCGGCGTCAGGCCGAAACCTTCGAGGAGCGCGGCATGGAGGAGACACTCGGCGCCCGCGTAGAGCGCGGCCAGCGTCGCATCGTCCACTTCGCCGGTGATCACGATGCGCTCGCGTGGCGCGCGCGTCCGCGCGAGCGCCTCGCGCAGGAGCGACGCAAGCCTGCCCAGCTGGCCGACGATCATCAAGCGAAGGTCGGCGTCGCCTGCTGCCGCGGCACCGAACGCGCGCAGGAGCTCGTCCATGTTCTTGCGCGGGTCGAACTGGCCGACGTAGAGGACGTAGGGGGCCGTGATACCGAACCTCTCCCTCGCGACGCGCCGGCCGGCGTCGCGTCCGGGCGGGCGGAAGTCCGCGTCCACCGCCTCCGCGATGACGTGCACGCGCTCTTCGTTGATCCCCAGGCGCGCGACGACGTCGGCCTTCGTATGGGCGGAGACGGCGATGATCGCGTCGGCCCAGCGGGCGAGCGCGTACTGCCACACGTGGCCGGCACGCGCGTGCGGGAGCCGGAGGTAGTGCTCGGGCCAGTGCAGCGGAGCGAGATCGTGGATGGTGAGCACCGCGCGCGTCCGCCACCTCACGAGCGGCAGCCCGAGCTGGACGGAGTGGTACACGTCCGCCCCGATCCCCATCAGCTCCGCCGAGAGAAGGAACGGGTCGAGCGCGAGCATCGAGAGCTCCGGCCGGCGGAGTCGGAAGGTCCGGCGGTCGCGATGCGGCGGCGCCGCGACATGGTCGGGAGGCGGGAAGTTCGCGAGTCGAAGCAACGTCCAATCGATATCGGCCGCCCCTTGCCGGGCGAATGCAGCCAGCAGGTTCCGCGAGTAACGGCCGATGCCGCGAGAGCGGCTCTGCGTCTGGAGGTGACGCGCGTCGAACGCAACACGCACGTTCGTACATTAGTGGCGGCACACGCCACCACGGTCGAAGGAAGGCCGCGCTAGAGCACGCGGACTCTTACGGGACGCACGGCGTTGTTCGCGTACCCGAGGGCGGTCCATCGCTCCGCCCACGGCTGCGCGCCATCCGCATCGAGCGCGCGGGCGGCGAGGACCTGATCGCCTGGGGAGACGGGACTCCACTCATACTCCCAGGTGCGCCAGGCGTACGGCGAGATCTCGGGGCCGAGCGCCGCCAGCGCCCATCTCGAGCCACCGTCGGAGCTGACCTCGACGCCCTGCAGTGGAGAGCGTCCCGACCACGCGTAGCCGCGCACGTGCACACGGCCGCGCTCGAGCGCGGCCCCGTCCGCGGGCCACGTGATGACCGCGCGCGGCTCCACCTGGCGCAGCGGCGCCCCATCGATCACGTAACGCTCCGCCTGGTAGAAGCCGCGGAACGGCCTTGGGATCGCGGTGATGCGGGTCAGCCACTTCACTGAAGCGACGCCGTACCACCCCGGGACGACGAGCCGGAGAGGCGCACCGTGTTGCGCGGTCAGGTCCTCACCGTTCATCGCGTATGCGAGCAACGCCACGCCGCGTGAGGCGTAGTCGATGGGGAGCGAGCGCTCGTAGGCGATGTGGCGGCCGGCGACGACGCCCCGGTCCGCGCCGGTGAACAGCAGCTCCGTGGCGGTGGCCCTGACGCCGGCGCGCTCCATCGCGGCGACGAGCGGTACGCCGGTCCACTCCGCCGTCCCGACCGCGCCGGTGCTCCACTGCTCGCCTGGGACCCGCGGCTCGAGGTACGAGCGCCCGTTCCCCGCGCACTCGAGCGTCACGAACAGCGAGCGCGCCGGCATCGCGCGGACCTCGGAGAGGGTGAACGTGAGCGGCTCGGAGACCTCGCCGTCGACGACCAGCCGATCCGGCGGCTCGGGGAGCGGGAAGTGATCGCGGACGTAGTGGCGGCCGACCGGCGTGACGACGCCGAGCTGCCGCTCGAGGCGCGTCTCCGCGTTGAATGGATCGGCGCTGACCACAAGCAGGTCGCCGTCCTGTTGCGCCACGGCGGCGCCTACGCGGCCCCGAGCTCGTCTCGCAGCGAGTCGATCACGTGGCTCTGCTCCTCGTCGGTCATCGAGGCATACAGGGGGATCAGCATGGTCACGCGCGTGGCCTCTTCGGTGACCGACAGGATCTGCGGGCCGTTGCGGTCGATGTAGGTCTTCTCCAGGTGCGACGCCATGACCCCGCGCCGCGTCGCGATGCCACGCTGCAGGAGATTCGTCATGAGCTCCTCGCGATCGAGCCGGCATTCACTGGTCAGGCGCACGCAATACGACTGGTAGGTGTGCTCCGCGTATGGCGGGACGAACGGGATCTCGATGCCGCGGATCTCGAGCAGCTCGCGGTTGTACCGCTCGGCGCGCCGCACGCGCGCCTCGAGGAGCTCGTCGAGCCGTCGCAACTGCACGAGCCCGATCGACGCCTGGATGTCGGTCATGCGGTAGTTGAACCCGAGCTCGTTGTACTCCTCGATGATGACCCGGTCGGCCCTGTGCCGGTCGAGGTCGGACACGCTCATCCCGTGCGCGCGAAGCTTCCGGGCGCGATCCGCGAGCGCGTCGTCGTCCGTGGTGATCATCCCGCCCTCGCCGGTGGTGATGACCTTCCTCGGGTGGAAGCTGAACACCGTCCCGTGGGCGTTCGACCCGACCTTGCGTCCCTTGTAGGTCGCACCGATCGCCGGCGCCGCGTCCTCGACGACATCGATGCCGTGGCGCTTCCCGATGTCGTTCACGGCGTCGATGTCGCACGAGAGCCCGATCTGGTCGACCGGCATGATGGCCTTGGTCCTTTTCGTGATGCGATGCTCGATGTCGCCGGGGTCGATGTTGTACGTGCGCGGGTCCACCTCGGCGAAGACCGCCTTGGCGCCCGTGTAGAGGATCGCGTTCGCCGAGGCGATGAAGGTGAACGACGGCACGATGACGTCGTCGCCGGGCCCCACGCCGATCGACGCGAGCGCCAGGTGCAGTCCCGTCGTGCACGAGGTCGTGGCGATGCCGTTCTTGGCGCCGCAGTACGAGGCCACGGCCTTCTCGAACTCCGCGACCTTCGGTCCCTGCGTCACCCAGCCGCTCTTGATCGAGTCGAAGGGCGCGCGCGCCTCCTCGTCCCCGAGGGAGGGCTTCGTGATGGGCACGCTCAGCTTCTTCCGTGTCTGCGTGGCCACGTCTACCTCTTTCCGCCGCCATAGGGCGCCTTTGGGGCCCTGATCGCGAAACTCTTGATAGTTTCATGCGGCGAACTCTGACTTCAAGGCGCGAGCGTAAGCGCATGGGATCCCTGACCGCACGAGCTCTGCCCACTTTCCGCTTTCCCGCTCGGGGGTCTGAGGGGCCGAAGCGGCGCCTGATTACGGGAAGAGGGCGGCTCGGGCGCATTGGACATGGGGGTGGGATGCGGGTCCATGGTGAACGCTCGCGGATCCGGGTCAAGCCGCGGTTAGCACCGCGCGGCGCCATTCGATGAGCCGGCGGACGCCGTCCTCGAGCGTCGCCTCGGCGCGGAAACCGAGGACTTCCCGCGCGCGCCGCGGATCGCCGAACCGCCGCGCGGGCAGCGCGCCGGCCGGCTGCTCCTTGAACTCGATCCCCGCGCCGCCACCCGTGATCCGAAGCAACAGCTCCGCCAGGTCTCGCATCCGCGTCTCCACGCCGCTGCACACGTTCACGACCGCGTCCGTGACAGCCGCCTCGCACGCCAGCAGGTTCGCGCGCGCGACGTCCCCGACGTAGACGAAGTCGGCTGACGATGATCCGTCGCCATAGAGCGTGAGCGGCTTTCCCGCATCGATGAGATCGAGCCAGCGGACCATCACCTCCACGAAGCGGGAGCGGATGTCCATCCGCGGACCGTAGATGTTGAAGTAGCGCAGCGTCACGGTTGGCACGCCGTGCAGGTGCGCGAACGCGCGCGACATCTGCTCGTTCGCGACCTTCGCCGCACCGTAGACCTGCGTCCCGTTCAGCACGTGATCCTCGTCCAGCGGCAGCCGCCGCGGCTCGCCGTAGACCACGGCGCTCGAGGCGACCACGACCCGCGAGACCTTCGCCGCCGCGGCGGCCTCGAGCACGTTGTACGTGCCCTCGACCATGACCTCCTGGCAATCGCGCGGTGCCTCCTGGCAGCGCGTCCACCGCAGCGCCGCCTGGTGAAAGACGACGTCCACGCCGTCGATGGCCGCATGCACGCCGCCGCGGTCCCGGATGTCCATCTCGACCAGGTGCGCTTTTCCGGTCGCGACCGCGCCGGCGAGGTTCTCGGGGACGCCGCGGACGAGCGCGTCGAGCGCGACCACCTCACGAGCGCCCGCGGCGATGGCCGCGTCGACGATATGCGACCCGACGTTCCCCGCCCCACCCGTGACCACGACGCGCGCGCCGTCGAGTGCGGTCAGACGAATGTTTCCTTCCGCGAGCGGATGACACGCGCGGGCACCCCGGCGACGATCGCGTACGGCGCCACGTCGCGGGTCACCACGGCGCCCGCGCCGACGATGGCGCCCTCGCCGACGGTCACGCCCGGCAGCAGCACGGCATTCACCCCGATGTCGGCGCCGTCGCCGACGCGGACCGGCTTGATGACGAGGTCCGTCTGGATGATCGGCACCTCGACGGGTTCGCCCGTGTGCTCGCTGCCCAGGACCTTTGCCCCAGGGCCCCAGCCGACGTACTGGCCGAGTTCCATGTCCCGGCAGTCGAAGTAGGACTGCGGACCGATCCAGGTATGCGCGCCGATCACGCAGCGCCCGTCGTGCCGGCCCTGCAGGAAGGTCTGGTTGCCGATGAACACCGCGTCGCCGATCTCGAACGTGTGCGGATGCAGCACGAGCACTCCAATCCCGATGCGGACACCGTCCCCGAACGACCTGCACAGCGCGCGCAGCGCGACCCGGCGCGCCCGCGCGCCCGCGG
>JALYKU010000028.1 GCA_030774595.1 Chloroflexota bacterium
CCGTCGTCGAGATCGCCGTCGTCCTGCTCCTCGTCGCGATCATCGTGAACTCCATCGCGCGACTCCTCATCCGGCGCGCGGTCGCCGACCGGCCGGCGGGAGCGGTGATCTGATGGCGGTTCGGACCGCGGCGATCTCGGCGATCCCCGCTCGGCATCGCGTCGCTTCGCGCCGCCGCCTCGGCGAACGCGTCGCGGTCACGCTCCTCACGCTTGCGACGCTTCTCGGCGTCGTGCTCCTCGTAACGATCCTCGGCTACGTGATCGTCCAGGGTGCGCCCGCGCTCAATCTGGACTTTTTCACGCAGCGGCCGAAGCCGTTCGGCGAGACTGGCGGCGGCATCCAACCGGCGATTTTCGGAACGCTCCTCCTCGCGGCCGTCTCCGGCGCGATCGCGATCCCCGTGGGGATCGCAGCGGCGATCTTCGTCGTCGAGTACCACTCGGGGCGGTTCGCGGCGCCCGTGCGGTTCGCGGCCGAGCTCATCGCTGGCCTCCCGTCGATCGTCATCGGCGTATTCGTCTGGGCATTTCTTGTCCACGGGATCATCGGTCAGTTCTCGGGACTCGCGGGTGCGATCGCGCTGGCGGTGATCATGGTCCCCATCGTGGCGCGGACCGTCGAAGAGGTGCTCAGGCTGGTCCCGAACTCACTGCGTGAGGCGGCGCTGGCACTGGGTGCACCGAAGTGGAAGGTCATCATGCGGATCGTCCTGCCGACCGCGCGTGCCGGAGTCATCACTGCGGCGGTGCTCGCACTCGCACGCTCCGCCGGCGAGACCGCGCCGCTGCTGCTCACCGCGCTCGGGAATGAGTTCTTCAGTCTCAATCTGTTCAGAGCGATCGACGCTCTGCCGCTGCGCATCTACCGGTACGCGATCTCGCCCTATGACGACTGGCACATCAAGGCGTGGGGTGCGTCGCTGGTGCTCGTCGTCGTCATCGGGGTCGTCGCGCTGTTTCTGCGCGTCGTCGCCCGCCAACGCGTGAATTGAATCGGGAGACGTGTGAAATGATGATCGACGACGTGAAGACCGAGCCGCTTCCGCCCCCGGTCGCGCGCCCGACGCCACCGACCGAGACCGGCGCGCGACCGTCAACCGAGCCGCCGCTGCCCGCCCTCGCGATCGAGAACCTGAACGCGTACTACGGAGCGACCCACGCGATCGGTGACGTGACGCTTCGGGTCCCTCAGGGCAAGGTCACCGCGATCATCGGGCCCTCAGGGTGCGGCAAGTCGACGCTGCTCCGCTGCCTCAACCGCATGCACGAGGTGACGCCCGGTGCCCGCGCCACCGGACGCGTGCACATCGGAGCCGTCGACGTCTACGCGCCTCAGACGGACCCGGTCGAGGTTCGAAGCATGGTCGGAATGGTCTTCCAAAAGGCGAACCCTTTTCCAATGATGTCCATCTACGAGAACGTCGCGGCAGGCCCGCGCCTGCGGGGTTGGAAGCTCAAGCGGCGGGAAATGGACGACCTCGTGGAGCGGAACCTCACACGGGCCGCTCTGTGGGATGAGGTCAAAGACCGGCTCCACCGATCGGGAGCCGCGCTCTCGGGCGGACAGCAGCAGCGTCTCTGCATCGCGCGCGCGCTCGCGACCGATCCCTCGGTCGTCCTCATGGACGAGCCGGCGTCGGCGCTCGATCCGATCGCCACGTACAAAATCGAGGAGCTCGTCCGCGAGCTCTCCGACGAGATCACGATCGTGATCGTGACTCACAACATGCAGCAGGCCTCACGGGTCAGTCAGCGCACGGTCTTCATGCTCGCCGGCGACGACGGTATCGGCCGCCTCATCGAAATGGGTCCGACGACCGAGATCTTCACGCATCCTCGCGACGAACGGACCGAGGCGTACATTACGGGCAGGTTCGGTTGATGAGCGCGGTGCAGCGGAGCCTCCATTCCCGCGCCGCTCTGGACGAGGCACTGGATCAGCTGCGATCCGACCTACGACGCCTCGGCAGTCTGGTCGACGTCGCCATCGAACGGAGCGTCGGGGCTCTCGCGCGCCTGGACGAACGAGCTGCCGCGCAGGTGATCGAGGGCGATCGCGAGGTCAACGCGCTCCGCTACGAGATCGAGGAGCGCGCCGTGAACCTGATCGCGACGCAACAGCCGATCGCTTCGGACCTTCGGTTCGTCGTTGCCGTGCTCGCGATCGTCAGCGAGCTCGAGCGCATCGGCGATTACTGCGTCGGCATCGGCCGGATCACCCTGCTGCACGAGGGACGCGGCCTGCTGAAACCCCTCATCGACATTCCGCGCATGGCCGCGCTCGTCCGCCAGAATCTTCGAGCCAGCCTGGACGCGTTCATCACCAAGAACGAGCATCTCGCCCGCGCGATCGCGGCCGAGGACGACGAGCTCGATCGTCTCTACGACCAGATCTACCGCGAGCTCTTGACGTACATGCTGAACGACCCCGGGACGATCGACCGGGCGACGTGGCTCCTCTGGGCCGCGCACAACCTGGAGCGGATGGGAGACCGCGTCCAGAACATCTGCGAGCGCACCGTCTACGAGGTCAGCGGAAACCTCGTGGAATTCAGCGGCGGCCGGCCGCACCTCGAACCGCACGATCCTCTCGCGGGCAACTGACCTCTAGTAGGTCCCTCGCGGAGCGGGATGGTAAACGCCGCTCCTGATGTCGCCTCTTTCGTCGTAGTCAAAGATCCAGTAGGCGCCCTTCGCGAGGCGCAGTCCGCCGTCGAGGTCCACACCATCGTCGTCCAGCTGCTCGAGGACGTCCTGCATCACGTCACCGTGCGTGCAGAGAGCGACCCGCGGTCCTCGCACGCGCCGCATCAGCGCGAGCGCGGCGGTCGCCCCCGCGCCCTCGTAGAGCGCGTCGTGCCGAGCGACCTCGACTCCGAGCCGGTCCGCGAGCGGCCAGACCGTATCCACGCACCGGAACGCCGGGCTGGACAGGATCCGATCGATCCGCGCGCGACGAAGCTCGCGCGCGAGGCCGTCGGCCTGGCGAAACCCGACCTCGGTCAGCGGACGGAGGTCGTCGTCGTGATGCCACAGCTCGGGGTCGAGCGCTTTCGCGTGGCGCACGAGATAGACACGCCTCAATGCCATTTCGTCGGCCGACGCCGCCGAAGGGCCTTCCATGCGGCCGGCCACTCGGCCTCCGCGCGGTCGCGGATGGCAACCTCCAACGCCGCGAGCTCGCCCAGCGCGAACGCGGTCGAGGCGCCATCGGCCGCGGAGTGGTCGCGCAGCCAATCTCGGGCGACGACCGCGTCCTGATACTCGCCCAGCACGTCCTGAAGCTCCTTCGCCGCGCTCGCGAGACGCTGTGCGGGCTTGCCGAAGACCGACCCGAGCATCTCACACGTATACCGGAGCCGTTTCGCCTCGATGCGCACCGGATGCAGCTCGTGCCTCGCCGGATCGGCACGAACCGTCCTCACAGCTTTACGCAGCCGTTTCCAGGACCGGTCGACCGCGGGGCGGAGGACGCTCGCGGCCGTCCCGTCCCCTGCGTGAACACGGGGGTTCTGGGCGGCGGCGACGAGCTCATCGACAAGACCGAGGTACCGTTCGCTGCCCATCGCGTCTTCGAGGTCGACGCGAGCGCGCGCGACCTCTTCGTCGAGGATGCCGGTGACGGGTCGAAGGTCCGCGTCGTCGGGAACATCGCGCCCTTCGCGCAGACGAGCGGCCAGCACTTGCCGATCGCGGACCCGTCCGAGGATCTCGCCGAGCCAGTCGAGCTCGGTCCGCATGGCGCGAGTCCACTCCGCGTCGAGAACGCCTTTGAAGGTCCGCAGGTCGGACCGCAGCCGGCGGACGACCACGCGGGCCTGATGCACCGCCTCTGGGTCACCCCCACCGCGGACGTCGGCGTCTCGACGGATGAGTGCGATGACGCTTGTTGCCAGGCCATACCGGGCCACATCGGCGGCCGTCGACCGTGCTGTGATCTTCGGTGCGAGGACCTCGGGAGGAGGCACGCGATCGCCGAGCGCCCACGCGTATTTGGTTCGCCTGTCGCCGGCCTCGGCGCCCGCGCTCCTGAGCGCACCGACCACGCGGTCGCGTAGGTCGCCGGCCGACTCGTCGCGAAGCTCGATCTCGAGCTGCCGCATGGTGCGCGGCGCCGCGTCGTCGAGGGACACGCGATCGTCGACGATGTCGAGGAGCGTCGCTCCCTGGCCGTCGCGGATCACGATCCGTCTGCGCAGCATCCTCACGCGTGCGACCGGCGCGACGCGCCGTCCGCGCAAGAACGCGACGAGCAAATCCAGAGCGGCACGAGGCGGATCTCCCGGTGGACCATCGAAGGCGATCTCCGGCCGCTCGAGCCCATCGCCCGTCCCGAAGTCGGGGAGCTTCACCGTCCAGCCCTCGCGCGTGCGATGGCGCAGCAAGCAACCCCATCTGGCCAGGGCGAGATCCGCCGTGTCGTAAAAGACGGTCGTTGACTGCCGCGGCGGTTCCGGTTGGATCGCGCCGAACTCGGCAAGAG
>JALYKU010000029.1 GCA_030774595.1 Chloroflexota bacterium
GCGCAGATGGAAGCGAGCCTGCGGCGCGTCGCCGCCCTTCCGCCCGACACGAAGGTCTACCCCGGGCACGGCGCGCCGACGACGATCGGTGCGGAGCTGCCCTGGCTGCGCGGCTTCACGTTCGACCGCTGAGGGCGGCCGAGCGCGGGATCCGAGCTAGGAGCCGACCCCGAGAACGTTGAAGCCGTTGTCCGCGAAGATGGTCGCGCCGGTCACGCACCGGGACATCTCGCTCGCGAGGAAGACCGCGACGTTGCCGACCTCGTCCTGCGTGATGTTCCGGCGGAGCGGTGCCTTCGCTTCCATGAGGTCGCGCGCGGCCGAGATGCCCTTGACGGCGCTTCCGGCGAGCGTCTTCAGGGGCCCCGCTGAGATCGCGTTCACGCGGATGTTCGACGGACCGAGGTCCGCCGCGAGGTAGCGCGTCTCCGCCTCGAGCACCGCCTTGGCCATCGCCATGGCGTTGTAGCTGGGCACGACGCGCTCCACGGCATTGAACGTGAGGGACATGACCGCCCCTCCACCTGCGGCTTCGAACAGTGGAAGCGCCGCGCGGCAGAGCCCGATCAGCGAATAGGCGCTGACCTCGATCGTGGTCGCCAATCCCTGCCGCGTGATCTCGACGAAGCGGTTCCGAAGCTCGTCCACCGGCGAGAACGCGATCGAGTGGACGAGCAGGTCGAGCCTTCCCCATCGCGCTCGGAGGTCGTCGAAGAGGGCGTCGATCTCCTCCTGTTTGGTTACGTCGCACGGCATGAGGGGGACCGGCTCATGGTCGGGGAGCGAGGCCACGAGCTCGACGACGTTGTCTTTCAGCCTCTCCGTGGCGTAGTTGAACGCGAGCTGCGCGCCTTCGCGCTGGAACGCGGTCGCGATCCCCCACGCGATGCTGCGCTTGTTCCCGACTCCCATGATGAGAGCGCGCTTTCCGTCGAGCAGTCCCACGTGAACCTCCTCGCGTCCGCGCGAATGATGGCACGCGGCGGCTCAGCCGACGGCGAGAGGCGGCAGCGCGCTCGGCCAGGGGCGCAGCGGCGCGTCCGGTCCCTCGTGCGTCGCGATGGTCTCGCACGCGAGCCGGAGCCGCTGCCGCGGGCGTACGCAAGTCCTCCGATGATCAGCCCGTCGACGGGCTCCCGCTCGAGCTCCGCCACGAGCGTGGCGACGGACCTTCGCCAGACCACGGGCAGTCGCAGCGCCTGGACCCACGCGCCGGCGACGATCTCGCCGTCGAGCTCGCGCACCGCCTCCCACGACGGGTTCGGATCGCGGCCGGCGAAGCCTTCGAACCCCGTGAGAAGGATGCGCACCGCGCCAGATGTTGCAGCAGAATCACACGGTGGAGTGGCACGAGGTCCCGCGGCTCGATGCTGCCGAGGTCGCCCGGCGCATGGCAGCGGGCGATCCGGTGACCATCGTCGATGTTCGCCGCGAGACGGCGCGGCGGCGCGGCCACGTCGCGGGCGACCTCTCGCACCCGAGACGCCGCCACCAGGAGATGAAAGACGAGCTCCCAAGGGATCGGATGCTCGTCCTGTACTGAACGTGAGTGGAGGATGAGAGCGCCGCCAGTTTGGCGGCCACGCTGGTCAATGAAGAGGGGCATGATCCCGCGCGCGTGTTCGTGCTCAAGGACGGGCTCGCAGGTTGGGAAGCGGCAGGCCTACCGACCGCGATGGAGCCGCCGCCCGGGAGCTAGGCCGGCCGCACGTCCCTTCTGGCGATCAGCATGAGATGCTCCGCCGTCCTCTCGCCCGGTATGCGCACGTCTTTAAGTGGCGGCTCGAGCAGCCACCGCTCGACGAGCGGCAGGTCCTCTTCTCGTAGCGGGTCGAAGGCGTAGTCAGGCGCCGGCGTACCCGGCGATGCCGAGACGCGCCAGCGTGTCCGGCATCGGCACGCCGTCGTCGCTCCAGCCGCGGTCGCGGTAATACGCGCGGATGCGCTCCGCGAGATCCTCGGGATCCAGCCGTACCTTGGACAGCACGCCCGACACGTGCGGGCCCATCACCCTCGATGGAAGCACGTCGTCGGAAGTCCCGAAGCCCTCGCGCAGATTGAAGAGGCGCGCCAGCGCGAGCCCGCGCTCGCCGTGATCGAGGAGCTCCGTCTGATCGAGTGCCCACCCTGTGACGGCGTTGACGATCTCGACCATCTTCGCGTCGTCGTACTTCAGGAAGAAGCACATGCCGACGGTGTTGCGCATACTGCGGGAGGGCAGGTTCGCGTTGAGGTGATCGCCGCCGCTCGGGCTCGTCGCGTAGGAGACGCGCACCTGCCGCCCGTACTCGGTGCGCTGCCGAGGATCGTGCATCGCGATCTCGAGGCCCTTGACCGCGGTGAGCAGCTCCGCGCCGCCCAGCTCGCGTGCCGCCCTCACGGAGCCCTCGGCGAGCAGCCCCCCGAGACCGCGCCGATGCGCGATGGCATCGACGCCGGCGAGCACCGCCCTGCCGTTCCCGAATTCCACGGGCTCGCCGTCGAGCTCGGCATCGGGGAGGATGCCGTGCTTGCGCAGGTCCATCACCCACGCGACGATCGCGCCGTACGAGATCGTGTCGATGCCGAGCGCGTTGCACCGCTCGTTGCTCTTCGCGACGAGCGCGAGGTCCGCGACGCCGCAGTCGGACCCGAGCGCGGCGATCGACTCGAACTCGGGGCCCCCGTACTTCGGATCGATCTGGTACGGCTGCTCCATCTTCACGACCTTCTTGCAGCGCACCGCGCACGCCCAGCAGGCCTCCATCTTCACGCGATAGCCCTTCTCGAGGAGCGCCTCGGCGCTGATCTCGGCCGCCCCCTCGAACGGGCCGCCCTCGTAGTTCCGCACCGCCATCCCGCCGACGCGCGTGTAGCCGTCGAGACCCATGCCGGTCCCGAAGTTGTGGAAGGCCCAGTGGGACTGCTGGAGCGTGTCGGCGACCCAGCGGCCGACCTCCTTCACCTTGGGAGGGTCCGCGAGCGGGAGGCTCTTGCTCCCCTTCACCACGATGGCCTTCAGCTTCTTGCTCCCCATGACGGCGCCGAGGCCACCGCGTCCGGCGATGTCCTTGAAGTCGTTCACGATCCCAGCGATCCTGACGAGGTTCTCGCCAGCGGGTCCGATCTCGCAGACGCGGGCCAGACGCTCGCCGACCTCGGCCTTCAGGGTCTCCTCGGTGTCCATGACCTCGAGACCCCAGACGTGGGAGGCGTCGCGCAGCTCGACGGCGTCGTTTTTGATCCAGAGGTAGACCGGTGAGGCCGCGGCGCCGGTCATGACGATCCCATCCCAGCCGGCGCGCTTGAGCTCGGCGCCCCAGAATCCGCCGACCTCGGCCTCGCCGAAACCGCCGGTCAGCGGGGACTTCGCGCCGACCGCATGCCGCGAGGCGCCGGACAGCGCCGTGCCGGTCAGCACGCCCATCGCGAAAACCAGGACGTTCTCGGGCGCGAGAGGATCCACACCGGGCGGCAGCTCCCGGAGGAGGTAATGGGCGATCAGCGCGCGGCCGCCTGGATGGAGACGGAACGTCACCTCGTCCATCTCCTCGACGGCGGTCGTGCCGCGCGTGAGATCGACGCGGAGGATGCGGCCCCAGGACCCGTAGCGCTCGCTCATCGAAGGATCATTCTGTCAGTGGGTATAGTCGCCGTCGCGGTGAGCGAATACGACCTCGTGTGCGATGGCTGTGGTCAGGGCGTGCAGCCGGCTGACGCCGTCGTGTCGTGGACGGCGAGCGGCGAGTCCGACAGCGGCTTCGCGCTCACTCACCCGGCGTGCGTGCCCGCCGCGGCGACCGACCGTATGGAGGTCAGGCGTCTGGTCGGGCCGAACGAGTACCTGGCTTTCGTGACGGCACGTTTCGGCCGCGTGATCGCGGAGCCGGCGCCTCTCCGGGACATCGTCTGGGCTCTCGCTCCGTTCGTCCTGCGTCCGGACAACGGGGCGGAGATGGACATCCTGCGCGCGGCGTCCTTCGGAGCGCGTCCCGGCGTGAAGCCGGGGACCGAGGGCGCCGCCGCGTCGGTCGCGGCACGGCCCGCGGCCAGGGACACGGAGTCGGGGAAGTAGGCCCGGGCGTCACCGGCGCCAGCGGGTGTCGTCGATGGGGCGTCCGCGCCAATAACGCACGTCGCGCCGCCGTGGCGGCGCCAACAACTGCCCGGTCGCCGCGTACACGCCGGCGGCGGCGAACGCCGACGGGAATGGATCGAGCACGCGAAGTCCGAGCGCGTGGGTCGCCACTGCCCCGGCCGCCCAGCCGGCGCACATGAGCGCGAGGCGGAGGAGCGCGGCGCGATCCGACCTCACGTTCTTCCGTTCCGCACGAACGATGCCTCCAGCGCCCATTCCCCGCACTGCGCGAGCTCCTCCTTGGAGACCAGCCCGCTGCGTACGGCGAAGCGAAGCTCTTCTCGCAGGGTCGTCTCGAGCATCTCCGGGCCGTCGGTGTTGAAGCTGAAGCGCACTTTGTGCCTTCGCAGCGTGGCGACGTACGCCGCGAGCTCACGCAGGTCCTTCACGACGCCGCTGTCGAGGTTCGATGAAGGGCAGATCTCGAGCAGGATGCCGCGATCGGCCAGCCGGTCGCACAGCGCGGGCTCCTGCGCGGCGTGGATGCCGTGGCCGATGCGATCCGGTCGGAGGTACTCGACCACCTCGTCGACCGAGTGCCAATCCTCGTCCTCGCCGGCGTGCACCGTGAGCCCGAGGCCGACCGAGCGTGCGCGGGCGAACAGGTCGGCGTAGTCGCGATAGCGGAAGAGGGGATTGCGGCCGCCGGCGATGTCGATGGCCACGATGCCCCGATCCCGATGCGCGATCGCCTTCTCGACGATGATCTGATTGAGCGCGTGGTCGAACGTCCGGTCGAGGCAGAGGATGAGGCCCGCACGCACCGGGTACTCGAGGCGGGCGCGATCGAGGCCACGGGTCGACGCGACGATGATGTGGTCGAGGTCCTGCTCGCCTCCGCGATTGCGTTTCATTGGGTTGTACCGCAGCTCGAGCGTGGTGATGTTGGCCTTTCGGTAGGCGCCGCTCACCACCTGGTAGACGGACTCCTCGACGGCGAGCGGGCTCGATTGGATGAGCTCGGTGAGATGGAACAGCGCCAGATAGGCCTCGAACGACTTGCGCGCGTCCTTGCGGACGGTGATGAGATCGACGAACTCCCAGTAGTCCTTCGTCGGTAGGCGGATGCCCTGGGCGTGCGCGAGGCGCCACATCGCCGCTGGGTCGACCGCGCCGCCGAGATGAACGTGGAGCTCGGTGAGCTCGTCGCCGAGCGGATGGGGCAAACCCGGCTAGTTGCCGCCCTGCTCGCGTGTGGGAGGACGGCGCACGCGCCGCCGGCGCCGGGGCGCCCCCGTTCGTCCTTCAGGATGCTCTCGCCAGACCACGTGGCCGTCGTCGTCGGGAGAAGCCACCTTCATCAGCCGGTCCCAGATCTCCGCCCGCCGCAGCTCCTGCTCCGCGAGCTCACGAGCCACCGGCCGCTCCAGCATGACGTCGCAGTCGTACGGTGAGCCGCTCAGCTTCCAGCCGTGCTCACCCAGCAGATCGACGAGGCGCGCGATCTCCGTGACGCGGGGTGGCGTGTCCGCGACGAACCCGCGAAGCCAGCCGGAATACGAACGCTTCCCGCTCTCGGAGCGGTCCAGCTCATCGCGCACGGTGCCGAAGACGTGAATGAGGACGTATACCGCCACGGGCGCCAGTTTAGCCGCGCTCCTCAACGAAGCGGTAGCCACCGTCCGAATCGCGGGCGATGACGACCAACGCGTTCGCCTTGAAGCCAGTCTGTCCCTTGAGCGCCGAGCAGAGCAAGTGGTAGTGCTCGTGCTGGGGTGGCACGCACTCGCAGCGCTCGGCCTTTATCTCGGCGTCGAAGCGGCGGGCGCCGATGCGCAGCGCGACCTTCTCGCCGGGATCCGGGAAGAGCTTCCACGCGTCCTTGGTGATCAGGATGCGGCCCTTGCGCACGTCTTCGGAGCTGAGGCGGTGACGGTAGGTGGAACGAGAGACACTCATGGACGACATCTATTTTCGCATCTTTTGCCGAAATCCGCTTGGACGGCGACGACCCCCACTCGCCCGGGAAGGGGCCTCGCGACGGCTGGCGGATCCACGCGGATGGCGCGCTGGGGGCCGGAGCCTGCGCGCGGAGCCCGCCGGTCGTTGCCTGATCTACAGGCAGGCGGTCGGATCGTCGACGAAGCGCATGAGGTGCAGGACCGGGACGCGCGCGCCCGCTTCCCGGAGGCCTGCCTCGAGCTGGAGGATGCAGCCTGGATTCGCGCTGACGACAAGGTCAGGCCGCGCGTCCGCAATCGCCCGCACCTTCTGCTGCTGGAGCTCTCGGGCTACGGTCGGATGCGTCAGGTTGTAGATGCCGGCGCTGCCGCAGCAGCGCTCAGCGTCCGCGATGTCGACGAGCTGCACGCCCGGGATGGCGCGCAAAAGCTCACGCGGTTGGCGGCGGATGCCCTGTCCATGCGCGAGGTGGCACGCGTCCTGGTAGACGACGCGAAGCGGTCGCTGCGGGGCGCGCGGTGGCGTCCGGGGGTCGGCGACCTCGCTCGCGTCGCGGACCCGCGTGGCGAAGCGGCGACCTTCCTCCCGCCATGACGGTTCCCCGCCGAGCACGTCGCCATACGCCTTCAGGTGCGCGCCGCAACCCGCCGCATTCACCACGATCCTCGCGTCACCGTCCCCGAACGCCGCGACGTTCTTCTTCGCGAGCGCTCGCGCCCCGCGGCCGTCGCCCGCGTGGGCATGAAGGGCGCCGCAGCAGACCTGCCCCTCCGGCGCGGTGACGGCGTACCCGCTGCGCTCCAGAACGCGGACAGTCGCGCGATCGCTCTCGCCGAACGCCGACCGCATCACGCAGCCCGCGAAGAACTGCACGCCGGCACCCGAGGACGATGTGTTGTCGGCCGAAGCCGGCGCCGCCTGGGTCGGGCCTGAGGCTGGCCGATAGCCCGAGCCTTCGGGGCGGCGAAGCAGCGACTCCATGGCGGCGAGCGGCCGCGGAATCAGCCGGCGGCGGCGCACGAGACTCTGCAGACCGCTCGCTGCGTAGAGGCCGGCGAGCGTCGTGGCGGCGCCGACGAGCCGCGGTCGCGCCAGGACGGCGAGCCCCAGACGCCGCGCGAGGCGCGTGCGAACTCCTGTCCGGTGCCGCTCGCCGAGCACCTCGCGCGCTCCTTCCATGATCCGGCCGAACGGCACGTTCGAGGGACACACGGTCTCGCACGCGCGGCAGACCAGGCAAGCCTCGAGGTGACCGACCAGCCGCGGCTCAGGTGGCCCCTCCGAACCGACGAGCATCCGGATCAGCTGGAGGCGGCCCCGCGGCGAGTCGGCCTCGTCGCCGAGGACGCGATACGTCGGGCAGTCGTTGAGGCAAAGGCCGCACGAGATGCACGTGTCGAGGTCGTCCGTACGGACGTGGGGAGAAGTGCTGTTGATGCACCTAGGATACGGGCCGATGCCGGTGGTCACCGCCTCGCTCGCGGCGCGCTTGCGCGAGGCACTTCCGGACGGTCGCGTGATCGAAGATCCGGCGACGCTTCTCCCATACGCGTACGACGCCTCGTTCTGGTCGCTCCGACAGCAGCGGCTGCCCGACGTTGTCGTCGTGCCCGAGAACACGGCCGAGGTCGCGGCCACCGTGCGCGTCGCGGCGGCGACCGGTACGCCCGTGGTGCCACGAGGCGCGGGCACCGGCCAGACCGGCGGCGCGGTCGCGGCCAAGGGCGGGATCGTCGTCTCGTTCGCGCGGATGCGGAGCATCCTCGAGATCGACCGGCGGAATCTGCAGGCGGTCGTGGAACCGGGCCTGGTGTTCGCCGACTTCCAGGCCGCGCTCGCGCCTCACGGGCTCTTCTTCCCGCCCGACCCCGGCAGCGGTCGCGCGTGCACGCTCGGCGGGATGGTCGCGAACAACGCGAGCGGGCCGCACGCCGTCCGCTGGGGCACGACGTCCGCGTACGTCCTCGGGCTGGAGGTCGTCCTGGCCGACGGCTCGGTCGTGACCACGGGCGGGCAGCGCTCGAAGGCGCTGAAGTCGTCGAGCGGCATCGATCTCACCAAGCTGTTCGTCGGTTCCGAGGGGACGCTGGGCATCGCGACGCGGCTCCGCCTGCGGGTGCAGCCCCGCCCCGCGGCCCGCGCCGTCGTGCTGGCCGCATACGCCACGCTCGAGGACACCGTCGGCTCCCTCGATGACCTGTTCGAGGCGGGGATACTGCCGGCGACCGCGGAGCTGCTCGATCGGAGCGCGGCGGAGGCCATCCGCCTGTACCGCCCCGAGCTCGGGCTGCCGGATGGAGAAGCCGTGCTCTTCGTCGAGGTCGAGGGCACCGGCGACTCCGTCGACTCGGCGGCGCGCCACGTCGACGTGATCCTGCGCCGCCGGGCGACCGTCACGACCTTCGCCGACACCGAGGACAAGGTCGCCCGACTGTGGGCCGCGCGAAGCGGGCTCGCAGCCGCCGCGGCGCTGGCCCACCCGGAGAAGCACCGGATCTTCGCGGGTGAGGATCTCGCGGTACCGCTCACCGCGATACCGGAGACGATCCGGCGGGCGCGGAAGCTCGCCGCCGACGCGGGGATCGCGGTGCTCTTCTACGGGCACGTCGGGGATGGCAATGTGCACTCGGCGATCCTCATCGACCCACACAACGCGGACGAGGTCGAGCGCGCCGACACGCTCGCACATCGGCTGCACGAGCTCGCGCTGACGGTGGGCGGCACGGTGACGGGAGAGCACGGGACCGGTGCCGTGCGGCAGCCTTACATGCGCGCCGAGCACGGGGCGGCGCTGGACGTGATGCAGCGCGTGAAGGATGCGCTCGACCCGCAGCACATCATGAATCCGGGGAAGATCTTCGAGCGTTAGTTCACACGGACCGCCAGCGGTCGAGCGGGACCCTTCAGGGACGGCCCGCGCTGAGCGCGTGGGGTGACTTGTTGGCTCGATCGGCGTTACAGGGACGGATGCGCTGGGCGCTCGCGCTTGCGCTGATCGCGGTCTCGGCCTGCGGACCGGTGCAGGCCACGCCACAGAGCGGCATGAAGGGTCAGGTGCTCGCCGGGCCCGCATGCCCCGGACCCGCGCGCGTCGAGAGCCCCTGCCCCGACAGGCCGGTCAGCATGAAGCTGGCGATGGTCGGAAGCGGCGGCAGCGTCGCGGAAACGCAGAGTTCCAGCGATGGCACGTTCAGCGTCGCTCTTCCCTCGGGCCATTACACCGTACGGTCGAGCGGCTCCGGCCTCCCCAGCCTGCGAGAGGTCGCGGTCGATGTGCCCGCCGGCGGCTACGCGACGATCACGCTGCATGCTGACACGGGCCTGCGCTAAGCGAAGTACCCGTAGTCGCCGAGCAGCAGACGCACGAACACGATGCTGCAGAGCACGACCATGAGGACCCGCTGCGAGAAGATCGCGCGCGGCTGCTCCTTGGCCAAGCGGGCGACCTGACCCCAGAAGAACACGACCAGGGACAGCTCGGCCCACATGAACCCCGCGTGGAAGTACCCGAGCGGCGTCCACGAGTAAGGGGCGAGCATCGTCCAGTTCAGGAGCGCGTTCGCCGCCTGGTACAGGTGCACGACGATCGTGAGCGTCGCGCCGGCAAGCAGAGCGCCGGCGATCTCGGCGGTCCGCGGCCGGCGTCGCCACAGCGCGAGCTGGCTGGTGATGAAGACGTTCGCGAGCGGGAGCAGCATCGCATCGCCGACGGTCGCGGACGTGTACGACAGCGTCGTCCGGTACGTCAGCACGATCGGATCGGCCATCCAGCGCAGGTACGCGCTTCCTGCGGCCTGGACGACAAACCCAAAGAGAAGCGTGGCCGCGAAGACCAGCCCGAGAAGCAGCCATGGCCGGTCCTCGACGACCGCGATCGTACGCAGCATCCGGCGCCCCCTCCGCGATCGCTGTATGCGGCGCCGAACGTAACAGAGGCCCGCCCGAAACGTCGAATGTCACGTGCGACCGCTCACTGACGTCCGTGGCGCGGCGCTCCGGTCAGACCGGATCGGTAGGAGCGCGGGTCAAGGGGCGGCAAGCCGCGGGCGGTGGCACGATCGATGAGCGGGATGTGTGCGATCCGCGTCAAGTGCTCAGCGATCGGCCAGAGATCATCCTCGGCGGTCATCCAGCCGATGCGGTCGAAGCGCGCGAGCGATACCGGTCGGGAGTGCGCCCGCAGCGTGCGCTCACCCTCCCAGTTGTAGTACTGCTCGAAGTACGACATCACGAGCTCGCGGAGCGTCCGGTAGACCGGCGCGCGATAGCGCAGGCCGGCGAACTTCGACGTCGCGACGGCGCCCCAGAGCGCGCGCTCGCGGTACACCGCGAGCACGTGGTCATCGTCGCGGACCGACTCGAGATCGACGACGAGCGGTGGCCGGCCCTGCACGCGGAACGCGGCCGCGGCCAGGAACGCGCCTTCGGCACAGTGAGCCGTGCGGTCGCGGATCACCCGCCGCGGAGAACGGAGCGTCTCGCCACGCGCCTCCACGTTGTACGTGAGCGCGTCGAGGTACTCCTGGATCCGCCCGGGCGTCCGCAGGCGGCGCAGGAGGCGAAGCTCCGCCGCGCTGAGGCCAAGCATCTGGGTATTTAACCGAGTTCTTGCAGGGCGCGCGTATCCGCGGGTCCATCCTCGGGTATCCAAGGCATGAGGACCGACCGGGCGCTCACGGCGCGGCGCGCGATCTCCGCGGCGCTGCTCGCGATGCTGATGCTGGCTCTGGCACCCTCCGTGGCGACCGCCGCCGACTGCGCGAAGACGAGCGTCGGGCTGACGCCGCTGACGGACCTCGGCACCGACTCGTACATGGGCGTCCGCGGCGGACTCTACCCGGGCGGCACAAAACGAGCCGTCGCCGGACTACGCGGCCGCTGGCGATGGCGCCGCCCGTGCGGTCGTGGCTCGCGACGCCCAAGGGCATCCCGGCTCCGACGGAAAGATCGTCTTGCTCTCGTGATCCAGGGTTTCTTCGACGACTCGCGCTTCACCCCCTGGTACCGGGGAGAGCGTCCGGCCAGCGTCGCCGCAGCCACCGCTCCCGGGACGGTCGACTGCTGAGGACGCGGACCTTTCCGTCGATCAGCCAGACGCGACGGAAATGCAATGCCGCAGGAGGCGCAGACCTTCACTAAGAAAGATCGGCACGCCCTTGCGTGCCGACTCCTGCTCCTCGGGGAGGATTCGAACCTCCGACCAAGCGGTTACATGAACCCCGAGATTTCCCTCGGGCACGGACTATCTCTTCACCATGACCCGTTCGGTTTTAGGTGCCGGGCGCATAGTCTCTGAACCTTCCCGAAGCGTATCTTCGGGCTTGGCTGCGGATTGCCATGGCGCTTGCGCGCTTTAGGTTTCCCGTCAATTCACCCAGTTACACCCCTGAGTTTCCCCAAGGGGCTGCCCTTTAACCGTGAGCCGCCTGCTCTACCGCTGAGCTACCGAGGACCGTTCGACCAGTTTACCTCAGCACTAGGAGCCGATGTCATTTGCCCATGTTGTGCGCGTTCAGCGTCGGCGCGGCCGCGTGCTCACGTTCGTGATGGGTGGCCGGGATCTGCGCGCCCCACTCACCAGCGCTTTGGATCTCTAGCTGCGGACGCACATGCCATGATGGCCGCATATCGCGTGTTTGTGCGCGGCCTGCCCCGCGCGGTCGCGGACGCGCTCGGCGAGGACGCCGCGCCGCATCAGCGGCGATGAACTCCATGGTCAAGCTCTGGTTCGGGAGCAGGGACCTCGATTACGAATGCGGCGTGGACCTGCACCGGAAGGTCGTCGAACTCGGACTGCACTGAGTCGACGAGCGACTGCACGAAGTGCGCAGAGGACACCATCCTCGCACGATCGATGGCGTCCAGGTCGGGCACCTGGACCGCGGGACCGCGATCGCGTTCCGGCCCGTCGCGCAGCGACCCTTCTCGGCGAGCTCGAGAGCGATGCGATCACGAACCAGCGTCTCCTCGGCGCGTTGCGCATGCGCTCCAAGGTCATCGCGCGCCGCCTGCCGAAGCGCGCGCATCGAAGCCTGGGTCAAGAGTCTGGGCCCGCGTCTGGGAGCCGCTCGAGCTTGGCACGCTGGACGAGCGTGACGGCCCGAAGATCTCGAAGCTGCTCCCGAAGTACGTCCGCGTCCTCGAGCCGATCCTGGAGGACGAACTTCGGCGGACGTGCACTGGAGCCGATAGCCTCGACGTTGATCACAGCAGCGGAGGACTTTGATGCCGACGGTCCATGAGGCGACGGCGACCTGGCGTGCGAACCTGCGACAGGGGCGGCCTTCCCGGTCTGGCTGCGCATCGAGGGCAAGCGGGACAACCTCGCCAGTCGGCCCTTCTATGTGGATTGCTCTCCCTTAGAGCACGAGTGGGCAGAATGCGACCGTGACGCTCGCGCCGCGCGCGTTCCTCGGCGGTCTCGGCGAGGCGGTGCCACAGCTGCTGCCGATCGGCCTGGCGGAGCCGCGGCAGAGCGCGGGCGCGTCATTGGCGCAGTTCTGGTACGGCAACCGCGCGCTGCACTTCGATTGCGTCAACGTATCAGTAGCGGACCAGGGTTAGACGCGGACGCGGCTGTGGCGCGCGGACTGCACGCTCATTCGGAAGTGACATGCGTCGTGGTTGCGTCGGTACCGTTTGATGCGGATGCGGAAGCGCTCGCCCAGGCGGCAGGAAGGCCGACCTTGACAGAGGCTAGGTACCGCGATAGCGAGGGGCCGCGCGTTTGGGCATGGGATTTTGGTGACGACTGCGCAGAGGCCGAGCAGGCCGTCGCGCGACTCAACAACATCCCTAGCGTCAGCGCGAAGATCCGCGAAGACAGCGACGAGCCGAGGCGCTAAACCTTTTACGGCCTACGCTTGGCGCCGCGTGCGCCGTCTCCTGGACTAGGTATCGGCGGGGACTTGCGCGGTCTCCTCTTCCGCCGCGGTCGCCTGAGCCGCCTTGAACGCGGCGCGATCACGGAAAAACCGCTCGCCGATGCCCGACTCCGCGAAGATCGGCCTGAGCACCGCCTCCAGCTCGTCGCCCTGGAGCTCGATGAGCAGGCCGTAGTTCCGCGGGTCGAAGGGCGCGTAGAGCGGCGCGCGCTCGAGCGCGGCGCGGCCGACGATCGCATGCAGGTCCGTGATCGCGCCCGTCCAATCGCCGAGCATGATCTCGATATCGAGCGGGTCGGCGGTGACCGTCTGGCCGGGCACGTTGACGACCGCGTCGTAAACGACGCGGTACGCCTTCTCGACGACGAGGTCGTGGTGCTCGGCCAGCGTCAGGAGGTCGGACAGCGCGTCGCGCTCGTGCTCGATCAGCTTCGGGGAACGTAGAGTCGGCGCGGAGGGGTTCGCATTCACGGTGCGGCTCCTTCATGAGTCCGCCGGCGCTTACGACGCCGGCGGCTCTTTATCTGCCGCGGGGAGGCTGCATCTTCTCGGCCAGACGGGCAGCCGGAGGCTCAGTGGCCGCGGAAGATTGCCACCGCCGACAGCGCGAGGGCCACGATCGAAACGGCAAGCGCCGCGTAGGCCGCGACTCTCATGTTGGCCGTGAGTCCGCGGATCTCTTCGGTAAGTCGCCGGATCTCTTCCGTCTGTCGGGACGCATCACGCCGTGCGAGCTCCGCCCGGTACTCCAGGACGCCCACGACTTGGTTTCCGGCGACCTGGTCATGGCGGCGCGTCACCTCCTCGTCGGAGAGTGCCCGGAGCTCCTCCCACCGTTCCGCCATCGTCACGTCGCCACAAGTGTGCGCGCAGATGGCCACAAGGACGGCCGTTGCGAGGTGGGCTTCCCCGGCGCGGCGCGGATCTCCATTACGCACCGCGCCGGCTGGCCCAAAAGGGAATGGTGGGGTTGTCTACTTCACCTCGAGGTATCGCAGCGCGTTCGGCGCTATGACGCCCGAGCCCGTCCGGTAGAGCGCGAACAATCCGCGCTGGCCGGTCGGGTAGCGGTTCGTGGCGCCGAACAGGTGCGGGACGATCTCGACCGACATTCCGAGCCGATCGGTGATAAGGAACGCGGTCTTGAAGTCGCCAGCGATCATGATCTTGGAGCCCGTCGTCGTGGTGCTGACGACCGTCGAGAGTTCGTATTTCGGACGGCCGAAGCAGGGACCATCCCGCGTGTCGATGATGTGCGGCTCGGTCGAACCGCCCCCGACGAATCGGTAGACCTGATCAAAAATTGTCGGTGACGCCACGACGGAGCTCGCACTGATGAAGCGCGCGGCGACGCCGGCCTTCAACAACCAGGGGTCGCCGAGGGCGAAGGTCGCGACGGTGTTGGTCTGGACGCGCTGCGTCGTCGTGAGGCCGCCCGTGCCGCCGATATTGAGGATGCCGCCCGGTTCGTTCGTGCCGGTACCGAGGAGCATCTTCGTTGCATCGAGGACATCGCGAGCGTCGCGGATCAGGCCGCCGAGCTCGCTCACGAGCCCGTAGTAATCCTGTGCGAGTTCCATGCTGAAGGGGACGAACGCGGTTCCGCGCTGGGCGACGACTTGGGGCTGCACGAGCGTCGGACTCGCGTCGGCCACCTCGGCGGCTTCGGCGGCGTACGCGGCGGTCACGCCATCGGAAGCGACCCCCTTCCAGGTGCCCGCGATGG
The DNA here is from genome assembly GCA_030774595.1 of Chloroflexota bacterium. The sequence continues at coordinate 14,630 of JALYKU010000029.1, forward strand.
TCGTCTCGACCCTCGAGATCGACCTCAACGGGTTGAGCGCGCCGGCGCCGGTGAGCACGATCGAGGGATCGAGCTCGAACGGGACGCCGAAGCCACCGGCGCTACCGGTGCCGATGCTCATCGCGCGCTCGCTGTCGATCCGCGACACGCGGCGGACGGACTCGGTTTCCTCGGGACTGAAGCGAAGGTTCGCGGAGCTCGGGTCCTGAATCATTTTCACGAACGCGGACAAGTAGTGCGGATTCGCCACGGCGTCGAGGTAGCGGCTGCCAAGGCCGAGCGGATCGCGCTCGCGGACCAGCTGCTCGAGACGGGTTCCGGCCTCGGCGGTGAGCTGGCCCGAGTGCCTCTCGAGTGCCCGCAGGCCGAGGTTCAATCCTTCGCGATCGACCGTACGGCTCGAGCTCATGGACGTGACCTGGTCGGCCTCGCTCTCGGTGCTGTTCGGCCGTGTGGCGATCTCGCGGACCATTCGCTCACGGGCGCCGAACTCGATGGTCCGAGCCTCGATCGCGTCGTGCGATTCCTTCAGGCCCGCGAATTCCTCGCGTGCCGCTACGCCGAGGGGCCGACCCTCATGTTCGCTGTGGATCTCGCTCATGCGCGCGGTGACGCGCTTCGATGCCGCGCGGAGATCTTCGACGGAACGCATTTCGTTCAGGTCTACGGCTACGGATTCCATGGACGCACCTCTTTCATCGCTGCTTGCGGCGTCCGCTCCGAGGTGGCCCCGGGGGGCCGGCGTCGGCGCTCTGACCCACTGCGGCGTCTCTACCGAGGTGGCCCGGGGGCCGGCGTCGGCGAGGAGGTGCGTCGAGGTCGCTTATTGCTCATTGTACGGGCGCGGCGCGCGCGTTGTCATCCATCGCGATTACCTAAAACGGGTACCTACGTAGTACGTATCTTTCGGATGGCGCGGGTTCACTGGGATAACGACCCGCGGGCTAGTTCGTATCACGCGATCGCCTCTCGACGTCATCGGCGTACTCGACGATCGTCGCCGCGACCGCGCGCGCGGTAGTCACCGTGAGCGGGACCGCGAGCGCCCCGGACGCGTAGCGGACGATGATCACGACCGCCGGCGGCGTCATGCGGGCGGCGACCTCGAGCTTGGGCTCCTCCTCGAGCAGGTTCCTGATCGCGCCCCGTTCGTTCAGCTCGTCGGTCATGCGTGGCCCGTCCGCCGCTGCTTGTCTCCGATGTCCGAGCGCACGTGCGCGCCCGACGTCCAGTAGCAGCGCACCTCTGCGCGGGCCGCGCGCGGCCGGCAGGTCGCGCAGAGTGTCGGGATGTACCCGCGCCGCCCGGGCGCCTTCGCTAGGGCGCCACAACGGCTGCAGCGGCCCCGTACACGCGGCGTGGCGGCCGCGTAGGCCGCGCGGCGCCGCGCACTGATCTCAATGCGGTTCGCCGCGCGCCACGCCCGCGTGGCCTCGAGGGCGCAGCTTCTGCACCAGCTCGAGAGGCCGTCCCGCAGGCGCCGATTCGCGACGAACGAGGCAGCCGGCTGGATGCGATCGCAGCGGCGGCAACGCTTCACAGCAGCTCGCCGGCCGCGGCCATGAGGTCAACGCCGTACACAAACCCGAGCGCGCCGACCAGTCGTTGGTAGGTGCCGGGACCGGGCGACACCTGACCGCGCTCGACCCGGACCAGCGCCTCCCTGGACATCCCGGCGGCGGCGGCGAGCTCGGCTTGCGTGACATGCCGACTGCGGCGCACTGCGCGGACGGCCGCGCCGAAGTCAGTCACGGCGAAATGTGATTTTCGCTCGCAAGTAGGCGGCCTTTACATTTTGCGCGGCCGCCGTTTCGCGATCGACCCCCTCCCCCCTGCCGTACTGCCATGTGAGGCGTGGTGGCCACCGTGGGCCGCCTCACGACCTCGCGCTAGGTCTCGCCAGGTGCCAAGCTTCCGCACCGCGCTCGAACGCGGCGATGCGCGTGCGCGTGCCGTCGTTGTCGACGAGCGTGACGGTGACCGTGTTGCTGTGCCCGTCCCACGTCAGCTTGAAGCCGGCGCCCTCGGCAAGCCGGCCGCGGATGCGCGCGAGGTCGGGCGAGCGCTGCGCCGTGGCCCACGCGAAGCGGCCGAGGCTGTTCACGAGTGCGATCAGGTCGCCATCGGATGCGAAGGTCACGACAGCACCTGACCCTTGGGTGGCGACGGCGTCTTCGCGACGAGCACGTGGACTGCCGCGTGCGCCCTCGCGCACCTAACGCTGCAGAACCAGGCGTCACAAGCGGTACAGCGCGCGAGGGCGATGCTGCGGCACACGGAGCACGTACCCGTCACGGTTCGCCTACCGACCGGCCCGTCAGGGCCGGGCCGGTCACCGGGGACGTCCCTCGATGGGGGTACGTCCGTGGACGTGTGCAGGGACGTGTGCGGCACTAATGCACGAGGACGACTCCGACGAATGCATGCAGTGCAGCGTCTTTATAGAGACGCTGCTGCACACGTGCATAGGTCCACCTGTGCAGCACCTGTGCAGCACCTGTGCAGCATTCACGGGGCGTCCTCGCCAAGGACGAACGTCAGCACGCCGTGGCGAAAGCTGAGGGAAACGCCGGGCGGGACCGGCATCGTCGGCCCGCCGCCGTTGTCCTCCCCATATCGGACTCGGATGCGGTCGACGGGGATGAAGCGTCCGTCCTTCAGCACGAAGAGGCTCGGATCGGAGACCGTGTCCTCTTGGACGACGTCATCGACGACTTCGCGGAAGGCGCTGGTGAGCTCGTCGTTCGGCGTCACTTCATCCACGGCCGCGCGCATCTGGTCTCTTCGCCCAGCGGGAGCACCCGCGCCGAGCCGCCACAGCCTGGACACTCGGTCCAGTTGTAGGATCGCTCGGCGGCCCGCCAATGACGCTCGTGGTGCATGGCGCCTCCTCGCGCGACGGAATGGTCCAGCTCGCCGCGCCGTCGATCCACCAGTCGGCCGCCGTCACGGCGTCGTCTCCGTGAGCCGGTACACGACCTCGCAGCCCCTCGTCATCGCTTCCTCCCCGCCCTCTGTAGGACCGCTCTCATGCGCACGCGCTCCACGGCCTCGCGTTCCAGAACATCCGCGAGCGGCTCGGGCAACAGGGAGTCGAGCTTCTTGCGGACGAGCCGCACGATGGTTTGCTGACCGAGCGCCTCTGCCTCCCACGCCTCAGTCTCCTGCGGTGGCTTGTAGCGGTTGTCCGTCTTCCATATCGGGGTCAGGTGACGCTTGGCGATCTGCTCTTTGGTGATCGCCACCCGAGTCCAGGCGATCTCGCGGCCCGTCTCGCGTTCCAGAACACGCCGCGTGTTCTCCTCGATCTGGTGGCCCTGATGGTCCCAGTCGCCGAGGTACAGGACGGCCCGGTCGTTGTCGGCCAGGATCGGCGCGACCTCGGTGTAGAGGAACCCGCCGACCTGACCGTTGGTCGCGGCGATCGGGCACACGTACCTTTCGGTCACGGCGCGGAGCACGCCGCCGAGGGAGCGGGACTCGACCAGTAGCAGCGGGGGTTCGCCCGGCCACGGGTTGACCCTGGCGTAATCGACCTCGCGCCGCAGGTAGTCGGCCACCGTACGCGCGTGGCCCCACGCGTAGAGGGTGCGGGTCTCGTCCTCGATCCACGACCACGGGACCACGCCGTGAACCCGTAGCCAGATCGTCGCGTCGGTGACCTCCTGCTCGCGCGGGTCGTCGGCAGTCCCGCGTCGGGACTCGCCCTTGCGGGACTTGCGCACGACACCGCGGAACTCGAGCTCGTAGAACACGAACCGCGGGTTAGTCGGCAACCCGTTGTCCGTGCCCTCGTGTTCGCGCAGCAGGGCGAGGACGATGCGTTGCAGCCGCCCCTTGCCGCTGTCGGGCACGGACAGTCGCGCGTCGGCGGTCTCCTCTTTCAGGGGTCGCGCAGTCCGCTGTGCAGAGTCGTTATCCGTCTCGGTAACGCTCACGGCGTGGCCTCCGTGAGCCGGTAGACGACTTCACGGCCGTCCTGGGCGGCCTCGATCAGGCCTTCCTGTTTCGCCTGCCCGACGTACGCGGCGGCGGCGCGGAGCTTCACCTTCGCCACGTTCTGGATGCGCTCGACGAGCTCCTGACGGCGCAGCTGGCCGCCGGCCTCGCGCAGCACTTGGATGGTCGTGAGCGAGCCCAGCGTGCGCGTCGGCTCCTCGTGCGCGATCGGAAGGTACCCGGCGTCGCTGAGGCGGATCTGCATCTTCGCGGGGTGCCCGAATCCCGGCGCGCGGATCTTCTTGAAGACCAGCATGCGGTCATTCGGCACGCCGGGGACGCGCTCGAGCTCGAGGATCGTCGAAGGCCACCCATCAAATTTCCACGAGCCCGCGGAGCGGGTCTTATCGACGCGCATGTGGTGGGCGATGATCGTCCCGGCGAGCTCCTCGTCGCGCTGCAGCTTGTCGACCGCGCCGAACACCTTTTGCACGTGCTCGGGCTTGTCCGAGCTTTCGCCCTCGAAGAACTCCATGAACGGGTCGAAGATCACGATCTCGGCGCGAGCCTCGCGCACGACCTCGCGCAGCTCGGCGTAGCAGCGCGGCAGGCGCAGCCCGGTTTCGGGCCAGAACAGGAGGTTGTCCGTCGCCGGCGTCCCGTCGAACGTCCCGAGGAGCTGCTGCCCGTGACTGGCGAGCTCGGCGAGCGCGAGCTCGGCGCTGATGCAGAGCACGCGGTACGGGCGGTCGATCCGGTAGCGGCCGAGGAACGGCCGCCCCGACGCGAGCGCCGCGGCGCAGTGGTGCAGGAGCGTCGTCTTGCCGGCCCCGGCCTCGGCTGCGAGGAGCACCTTCGCCCCGCGCGTGAGCAGCCCGCCGCCGATCACGTAGTCCTCGGCCGCGCTCTTGAGCTCCGCGAGGTCGCCGAGACGGTAGAGGCGGCGCTCAGGCGCCGGCTCGGCATCGGAAGACGCCCCGTTCGTGCGCTGGTATGGCGCGTCGGGGGGCGGTGTCTCGCCATAGGCGCGACCAACCTCGTCGGCATCCCAGACGAACGTCATCGGACCCACCGCCGCCCGCCGCCGAACATGCGAAGGCACTCGGCGACGATGGGATCGACCGACGCTGCGCGGACGACCGACGCGAACGGCAGGCCATCGAACAGGAGACCGGGGTCGTTCTCGTCGTTATGGTGGCCGTTCACGAGCAGGGCGCACATTTCGGGGAGCCGCTGAAGGCGGGCCGCGACCTCGAGGGCGCCGATGCCGCTCGGCTGTCGATATCGGGCTGCCGATGTCATTCGGCCGCCTCCCTCTTTTCGGAGGCAGCGGCGAGGATCGCGGCACAGCGCTCGAACGGCTCGGCGTCCTCCACGTGATCGGGGAGTCCTTGCGCGCGCCGGCTGGCGCGGACGTAGTGCTCGACGAACACGGCATCGAGCGGGCGCCGCTGCTCGCTCACGACTGCCGGCTCGGCGGCGGCGCGTCGTGCGTACGCTCCAGCCCGTCGCGCGAGACCAGACCGCGCCGGTACATGGAGCGGACGACGAGGTGCTCCACGAGCCCGCGAACGTCGCGCCGCTCGGCGCGGGCGAGCCCCTGCAGCGCTTCGATGGTCGCGTCCGGAAGACCAATCCGCATAGCAACCGAGTTTCGGTACCCACGAGGGGTCTGTCTGGATATCCCGCACTTTTCAGAAGTGCGGGATATTCGGTTAGGGAGCCTTCGGGGCCGTCTCGGCCTTTGCCGCCCGCTTCAGCTCGCGCCAGACGAGGCCGTGCCGCTCCATGTCGTCGATCAGGGTGCGTCGGCCGATGCCCAGCCGGTCGGCGACGTTCCGCACCGTCGGCTCGCGCCTCTCCTCGAGCAGGCCGCGCAGCACCTCGAGGATGCGTTCCTCGAGCCGGATCGCGTTACGCCGAACGTCGATGAGATCGCCGGACGGTTCCGCCGGGCCGGCGGGCCGGCCGGCGC
>JALYKU010000030.1 GCA_030774595.1 Chloroflexota bacterium
CACCTGAGGAGCGCCGCAGGCTCACCAAGGCGCGCATCCAGGCGTTCGCGACGCTGCCGCAGGACCAGCAGGCGAAGATCCTGACGGCGCGCAAGGCCGCCTACGAGGTCGACCGGGGGCTGCTCGAAGGCGACGACACGCTCGTCCAGGAGCTGCGCTCGAGCGTCCCGGGGAGCGACGCCTACCCGAGCGGAACGCCTTCGCCGTAGTGCGGTTCGAGTACGGTCGCGATCAGCTCCTCATCCGCGCCACCGTCCGCGCCTTCGCGCAGGAGCGCATCGCGCCGAATGCCGATGCGTGGAGCGAGGCGGGTGCGTTCCCGCGCGAGCTGATCGGCGAGTGCGCCGCGCTCGGCCTCACCGGCCTCGCGGTACCCGCACGGTATGGCGGCGCCGAGCTCGACCTCGTGAGCATCACTTTGGTCATGGAGGAGCTCGGCGCGGCCGACGGGTCCGTCGCCCTCACGCTCGCCGCGCACAACTCGCTCTGCGTCGGCCACCTCCTGGTCGCCGCGTCGCCCGAGCAGCGCGAGCGCTGGCTGCCGCCACTGGCGCGAGGCGAGCATCTCGGGGCATGGGCCCTCACCGAGCCGGGGTCGGGCTCGGACGCGGCGGCGCTCCAGACGCGCGCCGTGCGCGATGACCGCGGATACGTCCTGACGGGGCAGAAGCAGTTCATCACGAACGGCTCGCTCGCCGGTCTCGCGGTGGTCATCGCCGCGACGGCCGACCGTCAGCTGACCGCATTCGCCGTGGCCGGCGGCACCGAGGGCCTCCGGGCCGGGAAGCGCGAACGCAAGATGGGGCTCCACGCGTCGGACACCGCGCCGCTGGTGCTGGAAAACTGCCGCGTCCCCGAGTCCGACCGCGTGGGTACAGAGGGCCAGGCGTTCGCCGATGTGAAGAAGGTCCTCGATCGCGGTCGCGTGGGGATCGCCGCGCTGGCTCTGGGGCTCGGCCGTGCCGCGGTGGAGACCGCGACCTCCTACGCCAAGGGACGGCGTCAATTCGGCCGCCCGATCAGCGACTTCGAGATGATCCGCTGGAGGCTCGCGCAGGCGCGCACGGAGCTCGAGGCCGCCAGGCTCCTCGTCCACAGGGCGGCGCTCCTGGCCGACAGAGGGCGGCTGTTCCGCACCGCGGCCGCCATGGCCAAGGTCTACGCGTCCGAGGCCGCGAGCCGCGCCGCGAACTCGTCGCTCCAGATCCTCGGGGGATACGGCTACCTGCGCGACTACCCGGTCGAGCGGATCGTGCGCGACGCGCGTCTGATGGAGATCGGGGAGGGGACCAGCGAGATCCAGCGGATCGTCATCGCGCGCGACGTGCTGCGAGCCGCGTCGTAGCGAAAGCGGCGGCGCCCGCGCACGACGAGCTCCTCGCGAGGGCGCGCGAGGGCGACAAGCGATCCATCGCGCGGATCCTCACGATCGTCGAGAACGACGAGCCGGGCGCCGCGGGGATCCTGCGGGAAACCTACCCGCGCACCGGAGGTGCCCAGGTGGTCGGGATCACGGGGCCACCCGGCGGCGGAAAGAGCACCCTCGTTTCGCGACTCGCCTCCGCGTACCGCGAGCGACACGCGCGCGTCGCCGTGGTCGCCGTGGATCCCTCGAGCCCGTTCAGCGGCGGTGCCATCCTCGGCGACCGCATCCGCATGCGCGACGGGTTCCTGGACGAGGGACTCTTCATCCGCAGCATGGCCACCCGCGGCCATGCCGGCGGCCTGGCTCGCACCACGCTGCGGGTCGTGAACGTCCTCGACGCGCTCGGCGTCGGGCTCCTGCTCGTCGAGACGGTCGGCGTCGGCCAGGAGGAGGTCGACGTCATGCGGGTCGCGGATACCGTCTGCCTCGTCACGGTGCCGGGCCTCGGCGACGGGATCCAGGCGATCAAGGCGGGGGTCCTCGAGATCGCGGACGTGCTGGTCGTGAACAAGGCCGATCGCCCGGGTGCCGACGACGCGGTGCGCGAGCTCGCGACGATGCTTTCCCTCGGCAAGTTCCGGCAGGCGTGGCGCCCGCCGATCGTGCGGACGGCCGCGGCCGAGGGACGCGGGACCGGCGACCTCATCGCCGCGATCGACAAGCACGCCGCATGGGCCGTGGAGAGTGGCGAGCGCGAACGCCGCCGCGCCGACGGGGCGCGTGCGGAGGTGGAGTCTTTGCTCCGCGAGGCGCTCGTGGCGCGGCTCGCCGAACGCATCGGCAACGCGCGCGTCGAGGAGGCGGTGGCGCGTGTCGCGAGCCGCGCGCTCGATCCGTACTCCGCGGTCGAAGCGTTGCTCGAGGACCAGTGAGGGTCACCTTCCTCGGCACCGGCGATTCGTTCGGGAGCGGCGGCCGTTTCCAGGCCTGCATCCTCCTGGAGCACCCCGGCGGTCGCCTTCTGCTGGACTGCGGCGCGTCGTCGCTCATCGCGATGCGCCGGGACGGGATCGACCCAAGCGCGATCGACGCGATCCTGGTGTCGCACTTCCACGGCGACCACTTCGGCGGGTTGCCGTTCCTGATCCTCGACGGCCAGTTCTCCAACCGCACGCGACCGCTGACCATCGCCGGCCCGCCCGGCGTGGAGGAGCGCGTGCGCGCGGCGATGGAGGGCCTGTATCCCGGCTCGTCGTCGACCCCGCAGCCTTATTCGATCGAGTACGTCGAGCTGGCCGAAGGCCGCGCGACGACGGTCGGGGGCTGCGACGTCACGGTGGTGCCGGTCGACCACAGTCCTGGCGCCGAGGGGCGCGGCTATCGCGTCTCGCGGAACGGCGTGGTCGTCGCGTACTCGGGCGATACGGCCTGGACCGACTCGCTGGTCGAGCTCGCCGCCGGTGCGGCGCTGTTCATCTGCGAGGCGAACTTCTTCGAAAAGCGCGTCCCCTTTCACATGATGTACCGCACGCTTGAGACGCATCGCGCGCGCCTCGAGTGCGAGCGGATCCTCCTGACCCACGTCGGGCCGGAGATGCTCGCGCACGCCGAGGAGAGCGCCATCGAGCTCGCGCGCGACGGCATGGTCGTCGAGCTCCGACCGTGACCATCGAGCTCCTGCTCTTCCGGACCGGGGCAGTGGAGCTCGCCCGCTCGCACTTCGCTCCGTGGCTTCCCGCTTCAGCGCGCGACGAGCTCGTCATCCAGCCGGTGTGGTCGGCGCTGCTGCGCACCGCCGAGGGGCTGATCCTCTTCGACACCGGGCTGCACCCGGTGCACATCGCGCGGCCTGAGGCGACCTTCGGCGCGCGGAGCGGCCTGCGCGTCGTCATGTCCCAGGATGACGCCATCCTCTCGCGCCTGCGGACGCTGGGCGTCGGTCCCGAGGACATCGCGATCGTGGTGAACAGCCACCTGCACTTCGACCACGCCGGGAACAACCGCGCGTTCCCGAAGGCCGCGTTCATCGTCCAGGCGGAGCACCTCGCGTACGCCAAGGGCCGCGCGAACTTTCCCGCCGTGTACTGGGACGACCCCCATCTCACCTACGTGCCGGCCAGCGGACGCGCACCCGTCGCTCCCGGCGTCGAGGTCGTGCCGACGCCCGGGCATGCCCCGGGTCACCAGTCGCTTGTCGTGGACCTTCCCCAGCACGGCCGCGTGGTGCTCTGCGGCGACGCCGCGTTCACCCGCGCCAACCTCGAACGAGGCGAGACGCCGGGGGAGGATCCCGCCGCGGCTCGCGAGTCGCTCGCGCTGATCCGCTCGCTGGTGAAGCAGGACCTCGCCCGGGCCTTCACCAGTCACGACGCCGACGCGTGGTCGACGTGGCGCCACGCGCCAGCCGGCTACCGCTGACGGGATGAGCGGCGCCCGCCGCCAGGGACCGCGTGCAGGACGACGAGCACCGCTCGGGTAAGTCGGAGCACCCTTCGGGCAGATCGGCAGCCTTCGCGCTCGTCCTGTCGACAAGCCGCGGTAGGCGCGTTACTCGAGCTCGACGGCCTGGCGCCACTGCGGGACGAGCGTCGAGAAGCCGAGAGAGGCGACCTTCGGCTCGAAGGCCGCCTGCGCGCCGGGATCGCCGTGCACGATGAAGGTCCGCCGCGGACGCTGCGTGAAGTGGCCCAGCCACGCGAGGAGCTCGGGCTCGTCCGCGTGCGCGGAGAATCCGTCGATGGAGCGCACCTGGCAGCGCACCTCGAGATCCGTCCCGTCGATCCGGACGTTCTTCGCGCCCTGCTGCAGCTCCGCGCCGAGCGTCCCGACGCCCTGGTAACCGATGAACAGGAGGGTCATCCCCGGATCGCCGACGAGCGCCTTGACGTGCCGCACGATCCGGCCTCCGGTGATCATGCCGTTGGAGGCGACGACCATCACCGGCCGCGCCGCCTGCTCGATGGCCAGCGAGTCGCGGATGTCGTTCGCGACGACCGCGCCCGGATAGTCGAGAGGCTCCTCGCCGCCCGCCAGGAGCGCTCGCGCTTCGGTATCGAAGTAGCTCGCATATGTCCGGTAGATCGCGCTCGCCTTCTGCGCCATCGGCGAGTCGAGGTAGAGCGGCATGTGCGGGATCGTCCCGGCGGCGAGGAGCCGGTCGAGCTCGTACACGATCTCCTGGGTACGGCCGATGGCGAACGACGGCATCAGGAGCACGCCTCGCGCGCCGCTCGTTGCGCTGACGGCCTCGCCGAGCATCCGGATCGCCTCTTCCCGCGGCTCGTGCACGCGCCCCCCGTACGTCGACTCCACGAGGAGGTAGTCCGCCGCGCCCACCGCTGTGGGGTCGCGGATGATCGGGGTGTTCGGCCGTCCGAGGTCTCCGCTGAACACGATCGTCCGCTCTTGATCGTTCTCGTGGACCCGCAGCTTCACGATCGCCGAGCCGAGGATGTGGCCGGCGTCGAGGAAGGTCGCCGCGACGCCGGGCGCGACCAGGGTCTCGACCCCATAGCCGACGCCGCGAAAGAGCGCGAGAGCGTTCGTCGCGTCCTTCGTCGTGTACAGCGGCTCGCGCAGGAACGTCACGGCCTCCGGACGGGCTGCGCGCGCGGCCTGCTCCGGATCCCCGGTCATCGTGGCGAGCTCCGCCGCCGCCGCGCGGTCCTCGGCCTCGGCGCGGTCGGGATGGCGTCGCGCGAAGCGCTGGTGGCTCTGCGCGAACTCCTCCTGCAGCTTCGCCGAGTCCAGCAGCACCAGGCGCGTCAGGTCGACGGTCCCCTCGACCGCGTACACCGGTGAGCTGAAACCGGATCCGACCAGGTGCGGGATGAGCCCGCAGTGGTCGAGGTGCGCGTGCGTGAGCAGCAACGCATCGAGCCCCTTGGCGTCGTACGCGAACGGCACGCGGTTGCGGACGGCGTCGTGCGGGCTTCCCTGGAACATGCCGCAGTCCACGAGCACGCGCGCTCGATCCGTTTCGAGCAGGTACTGCGACCCCGTCACGGTACGCGCGGCGCCCAGGAAATGGATCCTCATCCGGGCATCATGCCCCGCCTCCTCGCGCGTCGCGCCCTCGGGAGGGATACCGTACGCGGGACGCGACAACGGGGAGGTGTGTGATGGCGTTTTTCGTGGCGGCGCTACCGGTCAAGCCTGGCAGGGAGGGGCGTGCGGCGGAGTACAAGGAAGAGCTCGCCAAGCATGAGAAGCGCTACGAGGAGCTGAACCACAAGGCCGGCCTCAAACGCCACATGGAATTCCTGCAGGAGTCACCGCTGGGCGCGCTGGTCATCACGATCTTCGAGACGGACGACCCGTCCAAGCTGGTGCGCACGTTCGGCGAGGACGACTTCGACAAGTGGTGGGTCGAGCGCATCCACGACCTGCACGGCGTCGACCTCAAGGGAGCGGCGTTCTCTCCACCGAAGGTGACGACGCTTCTCGACTGGCAGGCGCCCGGGACGAAGTAGAGCGTTTCCGCTGGCACCGCCGCCGGCAACGGGCGAGCACATATCCTCACCGCTCGGGTGAAGGGCTCCGAGCGCCTCGAGGAGCTGCGCGGCCGCGCGCTGCTGGGCGGCGGCTCCAGGCGCGTCGAGGAGCAGCACGCCAAGGGGAAGCTCACCGCGCGCGAGCGGATCGACCTCCTGCTCGACGAGGGCTCGTTCACGGAGCTCGACCGCTTCGTGGTCGCGCGCTCGCACGAGCTGACCCCTGATACGGAGCGCGCCTTCGGCGACGGCGTCGTCACCGGGTCGGGGCGCATCGACGGCCGGCTGGTGTACGTCTTCTCGCAGGACTTCACGGTCTTCGGCGGCTCGCTCGGCGAGGCGCACGCGGCGAAGATCGTGAAAGTCATGGACCTCGCCGTGCGAAACGGCGCGCCCATCATCGGGTTCAACGATTCCGGCGGCGCGCGCATCCAGGAAGGGGTCGAGTCGCTCGGCGGCTACGCCGACATCTTCCTGCGCAACGTCCTGGCCTCCGGCGTGGTGCCGCAGCTCTCCGCCGTGATGGGGCCGTGCGCGGGGGGCGCCGTGTACTCCCCTGCGATCACCGACTTCATCGTGATGGTCCGCGACACCTCGTACATGTTCGTGACCGGTCCGAACGTCGTGAAGACCGTGACGCATGAGGACGTGACGCTCGAGGAGCTGGGCGGCGCGGACGTGCACGCGCGCCGCTCCGGCGTCGCCCAGTTCGAGACGGCCGACGAGATCGCGTGCGCGACGCTGCTGCGGCGGCTGGTCGGCTACCTTCCGTCCAACAACCTCGAGCCCGCGCCGCTGGTGGAGACCGACGATCCCATCGACCGCGAGGACGGCGACCTCGACGCGGTGGTGCCCGACGTGCCGCAGAGGCCGTACGACATGCTCGAGGTGATCTCGCGCATCGTCGACGACCGCGAGTTCCTGCAGGTGCACGAGGGCTGGGCCCAGAACATCATCTGCGCGTTCGCCCATCTCGGTGGGCAGAGCGTCGGGGTCGTGGCGCAGCAGCCGACGGTGCTCGCGGGCGTGCTCGATATCGACGCGTCGGTGAAGGGAGCACGGTTCGTGCGGTTCTGCGACGCCTTCAACATCCCGCTCGTGACCTTCGTGGACGTCCCCGGTTTCCTGCCGGGCACCGCCCAGGAGCACGGCGGGATCATCCGAAGCGGCGCGAAGCTGCTGTACGCATACGCCGAGGCGACGGTGCCGAAGCTCACCGTCATCACCCGCAAGGCCTACGGCGGGGCGTACGACGTGATGTCGAGCAAGCACCTTCGCGGCGATTACAACGTCGCGTGGCCGTCCGCGGAGATCGCGGTCATGGGGCCGCCGGCCGCGGTGAACATCCTGTACAGGGATGAGCTCGCCGGTGCCGCGGATGCGGACGCGCGCCGCGCGGAGCTCGTCGCGGGATACGTAGAGCGCTTCGCCAACCCGTACGTGGCCGCGGCGCGAGGCTACCTCGACGACGTCATCGAGCCGCACGAGACCCGTCCCCGACTGATCGCCGCGCTGCGCTCGCTCGAGGGCAAGCGCCAGAGCAACCCCCGCCGAAAGCACGGCAACATCCCGCTCTAAAGCGTTCGGGCCCTAGAGCGGGGAGATGCGGGGGCACCTCCTGCGGCGGTCTTGCCTCATGGCGGCAGCGCGAACCTGGTGGAGTCGGGGACCTGAAGGCGCGCCGCTCCGCTCTTCCGCGCCTGGGGTGTTAGGGGCCCCCGGCCCCTCATTGGGGCACACTTCAAAGCGTGATGGCTATGCCCGAACGAGCGCGCGGCGCGCTCGCCCGACCTGCCCGATGAGCCGCCTCCGGCTCCTGACGATCGCGGGCTCCGACTCCAGCGGCGGCGCCGGGATCCAGGCCGACCTCAAGACGTTCGCATCGCTCGGTGCCTATGGAATGAGCGTCATCACCGCGCTGACCGCGCAGAACACCCTCGGCGTGGCGGGGGTGTACCCGGTCGATCCCCGCTTCGTCGCCGCGCAGCTGGACGCCGTGTGCTCCGACGTCGGCGTCGACGCGGCGAAGACCGGCATGCTCTTCTCGGCCGACGTGATCCGCGCGGTGGCCGCGGGCGTTCGGCGCTGGCGCCTCTCGCGGCTGGTCGTGGACCCGGTCATGGTCGCGACGAGCGGCGACCGGCTCCTCGAGGAGGATGCGGTGGCGGCCATGGTGGCCGACCTGCTGCCGCTGGCCGCCGTCGTGACGCCGAACCTCCCGGAGGCCGAGGTCCTGGCCGATCACCCCATCGCCGACCGCGAGGACCTGGAGCGTGCCGCGCGCGCGATCGCGGGTCACGGAGCGGCCACGGTACTGATCAAAGGCGGCCATCGCGCGGTGCCCGGGGCGTCCGGGGACGGCGAGGCGAACGACTGGCTCTGGGACGGGACGTCGCTCATCACGATCGAGGGCCCGCGCATCGCAACGACCAGCACCCACGGCACCGGCTGCACCCTCTCCGCCGCGATCGCGGTGCGGCTGGCGGCGGGCGACGACCCCCGCTCGGCGTGCATCGCGGCGAAGGAGTACCTCGCCGGAGCCTTGTCGCACGCGGAGCCCCTCGGAAGCGGGCGCGGACCGGTCGACCATCTCTGGCGAGCTGGCGCTCCTGTTCGCTAAAGCGCTCGTCGCGAACCGCGGCGAGATCGCGCTTCGCGTCATGCGCACGTGCCGGGAGCTCGGGATCGCCACCGTTGCGGTGTACAGCGACGCTGACCGTGGCGCCCTCCACCCGCGGTTCGCGGACGAGGCGTATGCGATCGGCCCGGCGGCGCCGTCGGAAAGCTACCTGGACGCGGACCGGCTCATCGCCGTCGCGAAGCGCGCCGGCTGCGACGCGGTGCATCCGGGCTACGGCTTCCTCGCGGAGAACGCCGAGTTCGCGCAGGCCGTCAGCGACGCCGGCCTGACGTTCGTCGGCCCGCCGGCGGAAGTGCAGCGCGCGCTCGGGGAAAAGACGAGCGCGCGGGGGCTCGCGGCCGCGCAGGGCGTTCCGGTCGCGGAAGGGACCATGGAGCCCCTCGCCGACGAGGCGGCGGTCCGCGCGGTCGCCGACCGCATCGGCTACCCGGTGATGCTCAAGCCGGCCGCGGGTGGCGGCGGCAAGGGCATGCGCATCGTGCGGTCGGCCGACGAGCTCCCGGGCGCCTATCGCGGCGCCACCGGCGAAGGGCGGACGGCCTTCGGGAAGGCGGAGCTCCTCGTCGAAAGGCTCGTCGAGCACGCGCGCCACGTCGAGATGCAGCTCCTCGCGGATGATCACGGCCGGGTCGTGTGGCTCGGCGAGCGCGATTGCTCGGTGCAGCGCCGCCATCAGAAGCTCATCGAAGAGACGCCCGGGCCGTCCGTGGACGACCGCCTTCGCGCGCTCCTCGGAGATGCCGCGGTCCGGATCGCGCGCGCCTCCCACTACCGGAACGCCGGCACAGCCGAGTTCCTCGTCGGGGCGGACGGCAGCTTCGTCTTCCTCGAGATGAACACGCGGCTTCAGGTCGAGCACCCCGTGACCGAGCTGGTCACAGGCCTCGACCTGGTGGCGCTCCAGTTCAGGGTCGCGGCCGGCGAGCCGCTCCCGTTCGAGCAGGACGGCGTGAGGCGCCGCGGGGCGGCGATCGAGCTCCGCGTCACCGCCGAGGATCCACACGCCGGCTTTCTGCCCGCGGGCGGCACGGTCTCGCTGCTCCGCGAGCCGTCGGGGCCGCGCGTCCGCGTCGATTCTTCGCTGTACCCCGGCATGGCCGTGCCCACGGAGTACGACCCGCTCCTGGCGAAGATCGCCGTCTGGGGACCCGACCGGGACGCGGCGCTGCGGTGCGCGCGGCGAGCCGTCCGCGAAACGCTGATCGGCGGCGTCATGACGACGCTGCCCTTCCACGCGCACGTCCTCTCGGAGCAGGATTTCTCCGCGGGACGTTACGACACGGGCTACGTCGCGGGGCACTGGCCCCCGGCGATCGGCGCGGAGCTGGACGACTCCGCCGGCGCTGCGGCCGCGTACGCGCTGGTCCTCGGCCGAGCGACGGGAACCGCGCGCGCGGCCCTACCCGCGACCGACAGCGCGTGGGCGCGGGCAGCTCGCGACGAGGCGCTGCGCTGAGATACGCGGTCGACCTCGCCGGACGGCGTCTTGTGATCGAGACGAGCACCGACGGGCGCTTCCTGGTCGACGACAAGGTCGTCGCGGTCGCGGCCCGTGGTCTCGAGAAGGACCACTGGTCCATCGCATGCGAGGGACGAAGCCACGAGGTGGCGATCCTCGGTCGCGATCCACTGCGCGTGTGGGTCGACGGGGTCGAGG
>JALYKU010000031.1 GCA_030774595.1 Chloroflexota bacterium
TGGGGCCTTCTCTACATGCTGATGAACCACCACCCGCACTCGATGGTGGTGCGGATCCGTTACACGGTCCGCTACGTCACCGGCGAGCCTCTCACCGCCGTCAAGCCCGTCTGGCTCGACGTCAAGAACTGCCGCGCCGATCCCGTCTTCAACGTCGCCGGGACCGGACAGCCGGGCGCGACCGTCGCGCGCACTGCCGACTTCCAGATGCCGGAAAGCGGACGGTTCGTCGCTGCCGGCGGCCATCTGCACGGCGGCGGCATCTCGGTGGACGTCAGCAACACGAGCTGCGGATCCCTCTTCGCCTCCTATCCGACGTGGGGCCTCACGGAGCCGCGACCTGTCCTGCACGAGCCGGGGCCCATGCACATGACCACGCTCGCAGATCCGGTTGGCAGATTTGTGCGCGCCGGTGACACGGTGCGGCTTACCGCGACATACGACAACTCGCGACCGCACCTTCGCGTGATGGGGATCATGATCCTCTACCTCGCCCCCGGTCCCGCTTCGTCGTGTGCGACGTACTCCTCCACGGTGCCGGCTCCTTCGACTGCAGAACGCGTCACCGTAGAGCTGCTCAAGCGTCCCGCGGGGCCGCTCCGCCGCGACATCCGCAGCACCTGGGTGGGCGACTACGAGTTCGGTGCGCAACGCGTCTCGCTACGGCTCGGCGCGAGCTTCACCTGGCACTTCCGCGGCGGCGTCGACCACGACGTCACGCTTGCGAGCGGTCCGGCCGGGTTCGCGTCTCCGAGCATGAGGAACGGCACCTTCACGTACCGGTTCACCCGCCGCGGGACCTACCGGCTCTTCTGCTCCCTGCATCCCGCCCGGATGACTGAAGTCGTGATCGTGCGCTAAACCCGGGCGGCCTCTGAGCCGATAACCGGAGGCATGAGCGGCCAACTCCTCCTCCCTTACATGGTTCTCTGGGCCAGTCTGATGCGGGCGCTGCTCGTGCGGGCCCGGATCGCTCCGCCACTCTGCGCGCGCTGCGGCCTCAAGCTGGAGCGGTCGGCGCTCGGCGAGACGATTTGCCATTGCGGCCACTAGATTGTTGATTTGAAATTCGGGCGCCGCCGGAGACGCTCCAGACCGAACCGGACAGAGCGGTCGCTCGCGGTGCGTGGCGGCGCTCTCGTGACGCGTGAGGTTCGCCTCCCTGGGTGGCGAACGTGGCTCGTCGCGATCACGGCGACGTGGATTGCCCTCGGAGGGGTCGGGGCGGGGGCTACCCGACCCGCCGTCTATAAGCCGCCGCCCGTCGCGCCGGCAGGTGTCGCATCGCCCGAGCCGAGCCGCCAATGGGACGGGAGAGGAGCGACCGTCGCGGGCGAGCGGCAGCCGCTCGGACTCTTCGTTCACTACGGGCCCTCGACGCTCGTCAATGCCAAGACCGCCGTCGGCTGGTGGCGCGAGATGACCTACGGCCACTACGACCGGGCCGTCGCCCGTTTCCACCCGAGCGCGAGCGTGGCCGACGGATGGATAGACCTCGCGCGCCGCGCCGGCGCCGCCTACATCGCGATCACCGCGAAGCACCACGACGGCTACACGCTCTGGCACTCGGCGACGACGAGCTACGGCGTCTCGGCCGAGCGCGACATCATCGCCCGGGCGGCGCTCGACGCGCGACGCGAAGGCATCGGCCTGGTCGTGTACTTCTCGCTCATCGACTTGCACGCGCCCTCGTACAAGGACGACTGGCCTGCGTACGAGCGGCTCGTCCGCGCGCAGCTTCGCGAACTGATGACGCGCTACGGGCGCATCGCAGGCGTCTGGTTCGACGGGCCCGGGTGGGAGCGGACAGGGAAATCGTTCGCCACCTGGCGGCTTCCAGAGTTGTATGCGCTGATCCACCATTATCAGCCGAGCGCCCAGATCGTTACGAACCACCACTTCGGGCGGCCGCTTCCCGGCGAGGGCGCGCTCACGTTCGAGAGTACGATGCCCACAGCGCCGGCTCCGTGGCCCCAGCAGGCCGCCTTCACGATCTCGCCGCAGTGGTTCTACTCGACGCGCGACCCGCTACCGATGACGCACCGCCAATACCTCGCGCTCAAGGCACAGGCGCGGATGCGCAGTGCGAGTCTGCTGATCAACGTGCCGCCGATGGCGGACGGAAGCTTCGACCCCGCCTACGTGCGGGCGCTGCTCGGGTAACCCCCACCAGCACGATTCATGTCGACGAGGAGGTCATCGAGCGCCTCCCCAACCGCGCCGGCGACTTCGCCCGCGCCGCGGGGCTAGGATTCGCCGGTGAGGGAGATCCTCCCGGAGCTCGACCGCTGGCGGTCACGCGGCGACCGCGTCGCGATGGCGCGCGTCGTCGCAACCCGACGCTCGGCTCCGCGGCCGATCGGCTCCAAGC
>JALYKU010000032.1 GCA_030774595.1 Chloroflexota bacterium
GGAACGGAACGAATCCCAGCTGTTGGCGACCCATGCCAAATCCGACGCCGAACAGCCCGCCGGACCCAACCGCGATGAGCGACTGCTTGAGCTGATATCCCGCCTCCGTCGGCGCGCGGCCCGGATCGAGAAAGGAGGTCATGCGCAGGAGCGCGTACTGCACGCGCTCGACCTGGCGCCAGAGCAACGGGATGCTCAACGCGCCAAGAAAAACTACGTGACCAATGCGCACTCCGCCGGCGAACAGCATGATGCCCATGATGAGCGTGAAGGTCATGGCCATCGACAGATCCGGCTCGAGAATGGCGAGCACGTTCAGCACGAAGAGGATGAGCACGAACGGCAGCAGCCCTTTCGTGAGACGGCGCAGCAAATGGCCCTTTTTCACGAGCAGCATCGCGGTCCACACGATGCAGGCGAGCTTTGCGAACTCCGATGATTGAAAGAGGAAGCCGATGTTCACCCAGCGGCGCGAGCCGTTGAGCCGCGGCGCAATGCGGCCAGTGAACGGGAGCACGGGAATCAGAAGCAGCACGATTGCCACGGCCAGCAGCGGCCATGCCCACCGTCGCCATCGCTCGGCGTCGACCTTCGCCGCTATCGCGAAGAGCCCGATGCCGATTGCGACTCCGGAAAGCTGGCGCGTGAGATAATACATGCTGTCGTGCCCTTCGCGAACTGCGAGCAGTGCGCTCGCGCTGTACAGAACGGCGAGACCGAACGCGAGGATGACGGCCGTCACGATGATCAGGGCCCGCGCCTCGAGCGTCATGCGCCATCGCTCGCGAATGGCGGGCACCGGCGCGCTCACGATGCCGCGGCGAGCCGATGAAAGGCGGCGCCCCGTTCCTCGAAATTCCGGAACATGTCGTAGCTGGAGCACGCGGGCGACAGCAGCACGACGTCCCCCGGCTGCGCGAGCGCCTTGGCGCGGGCAATGACCTCCGCGAAATCGGAGCCCAGCCGCTCGACGCGAACGACCTCCCCGAGATCCTGCTCGACGATTGGCGCCGCTTCCCCGTAGGCGAGCACGACACGCGCGGTGCGCCGCAATTCGTCGCCCAGCGCCGTATACCTCTCGCCCTTGTGGCGGCCGCCGAGCAGCAACACGGTCGGCCGGGTCATTCCCTGAATCGCCACGAGGGTGGAGCTGACGTTCGTCGCCTTGGAGTCGTTGATCCAGAGCACGCCATCCCATTCTCCCACCCGTTCGAGGCGGTGCGGGGGCGGACGGAACGAACGAAGCCCATCCGCCAGGCGCGCGAGTGCCCCGTGCAGTCCGTGTGAACGGTCGGCCGCGATCACCGCGAGTGTCGCCGCCATTGCGTTCGACACGTTGTGGTTGCCGAGCATCGGAAGCTCGCTCCGCCGGAGCACACGCGCGTCACGCCATCGAATCTCGCCGTCGGCGGCGGCGCGGTCGTACGTCATCTCGGCCGGCGACGCCATCCCGAACGTTCGGTGCGCACCCGGAACATCGCCGGCCATCGCGGTCACCCGCGGATCATCCGCGTTGAGCACCCACACGGATCGATCGCTCGCATTGCGGAAGAGGAGCGCCTTGTCGCCGTAATACTCGTCCGTGCTTGCATAGCGGTCGAGATGGTCTGGCGACAGATTTGTGAGCACTCCAACCGTCGGGTCCACGCTGGGCGTGTCGTGCAGCTGGAACGATGAGAGCTCGAGCGCAATCCACTCGGGGCGCGTTTCGCGCAATGCAATCTCGGTGAGCGGCGTTCCGATGTTTCCGGCATCGACTGCGCGTTTGCCCAGCGTTCGGAGCAGATGCCCGATCAGCGAGGTGGTCGTCGTTTTGCCGTTGGTCCCGGTGGTCGCGATGTAGCGGACGCCCGGCATCGCTCGGAGCGCGATCTCGATCTCGCTCACGACTGGCACGCCCCCCGCCCGCGCGGAAACGAGGGGTGGCGCATCCGGCGGCACACCGGGGCTGACGACGACCACCGTCGCGCGCGCGATTCGCTCGAGGTCGTGCGCGCCGGTCGTCGCCGCAATGCCGGCTTCCGTCAGCTTGGCCGCCCCAGCGGCGGCCATCGCGCTGCGGTCGGCGTCTGACGCGTAGACGCGCGCGCCCGCGCGCGCGAGGAGGAGCGCGGCGCCGACGCCGCTC
>JALYKU010000033.1 GCA_030774595.1 Chloroflexota bacterium
ACGAGGACGATGCCAATAAGGGCGAGAAGGAAGCGGGCGAATTCCATGTCCGACCAGTGTTCTTGCCAGACCCTGCGACGGTCAACCCCCGAAAGGGTGCGTTGTGCAGCGCGCACTACGGCGTGGACTCCGCAAGAGCGGACACGGCCCAAGGGCCTTCTGGATCCCCGTAGGGGTCGGCGGCGGCTTCGAGTGCGCGGTAAAAGTCGGCCACAAATCGTCTTCCGGGTTCGGCCAGGCGGCGGCCGGTCGCGGTCTCAAGCGTCAGCGCGGAGCCCTTGCCGGCTCGCATGAAACCGATGATTCTCGTGAGCGGCCAGTTGAACTCACCGTGCGTTCGAATGGCTTGGTAGACCCCGAACGCGCCGAACTTCTCCAGCAGATCGGCATCCGCTACGACCTTAGCTTCCAGACCTTCCGGGTGTTCATCGCGCATGCTGCCCTTATGAGTACGTATGCAGTTCGCTTGTTTCGCGATCTCTTCCTCCGAATAGGAAATCCCCGCCGCTTGCAAGTACTCAGGCAGCTTGTCGGCGCCGCGGGGTCCATGGCCTTCGGGAGGTCCGTACAGGTAACCGATGTCATGCATCACGATCGCCGGCATCACGACGCTCATATCGGCGCCTTCGGCTTCGCCGATGACGATCGCGTTCAGCGTGTCGCGATAAATGTGCTCCCAGTTGTGAGCGGTCAACGTCTTCGCCGCGTCAAAGCGTTGCTTCGTGTAGGCGACAACAGACTGAAGCGCGTGGTCCTTGTCCAGATAGCCCTGCAGCTTCGCTCGGAGTTCCTCATGGCTGTTGGTGATCACGACGCCAGCCGTACCAGCGCTTGACGTCCGAGGATGGCGAGGCGCAGCGCGAGCAACGCATCCGCATCGGTAAGGTCGGCGCCTGTCAGCTTCGCGATGCGGCGCAGACGATGGCGGACGGTATTGCGGTGGAGGTAGAGCTCACGAGCGACGCCGTTCACGCTCCCTTGAAGACGCAGATACGCATCGAGCGTCTGCACCAGATCGGCATTCTTCTCGTCGGCGCCGAGCGGTCCGAGGATGCGATCAGAGAACGCGCGGATCTCGCTCGCCGGCTGGCCGAGAACGAAGCAGTACGGGCCGAGGTCGTCGAAGTGCGTGGTGCGGCCGTCGCCGTCGGTCGTGCGTCCGAGCGCGAGAGCCTGCTCGGCCTGCACCAGCGCGAAGTGCGCGCCCGATGAACCGGGCTTCGGACCCGCGACGCCCGCGGAGAGCTCGTTGTCAGAGACGTCCGCGGCCACGCGTGCGCGCAGCCGCTCCCCTTCGCTGCGCGCGTCGACGGGCGTGGCCGCCGCGATGACCGCTGTCACGAATCCGCTCGCCGCGCGGACGACGCGCGCGTCCTCGGGCACGGCCGCCGCGACGGCGGCGCGCAGCTTCGCCGCCGCTCCGGAGTGGCGGCTTGCGAACGCGATCGCCAGGTACCGCGCGTCGCTCGTACGTGCCCCCTAAAACAGAAAAGCCTCCCTATCTGGGAGGCTTTCGGGTCTCGCTCGGTCTGTGTTGCTAGGTCCGTCCGCCTCCCAACGTCTGGTGCCCCATCTCAAGGACGAGAAGGGTGACCGGGACGATGACGATGATCGGCTGTGACACGAGGTGGTCAGGCTAGTGCGTCACGCACAGTCGGTCAATGTTTTCAGGCGTGCGGGGCGTATCAGTCGACCCGCGTGTTTCACGATCCGGGAATCGTCCCCCTGCCGGACGCCCGGGCTCAGCCGCCGGACATCGCTGGCAGGATCTCCACCACCTTCGCAGTGCTGATATCGGCGTCCTGTTCCAGGAAGCGAGCGTCCTCGCCGTCCACGAAGACGGTCACGAAGCGGCCGAACGAGCCGTCCCGGAGCACGCGCGCGCCGAGCTCGGGAAAGCGCGCGGCGATCTCGCGCTGGAGCGACGCGAGGTCCTTCGCGTCGACCTCGATCGTGCGCTCGCCGCCAACGGCGGAGCGGAGCAGCGTGGGAAGACGAACGGTGACGCTCACGCGAGCACCTCCTCATACGCGAGGCGGAACGCGTCGGCGTCGGCGTCGATGACCGGCCCGAGCGCGCTCTCTTCCGGACCGCCTTTGTAGCCGTTGCCGGTGAGATAGAGCACGACGTTCTCGCCAGGGTGGAAGACGCCGCGCGATGCGAGCTGCTTCGCGGTCGCGACGACGACGCCGCCCGCGGGTTCGACGAGGACGCCCTCCGTCGTCGCGAGCAGCGTCGCCGCCGCACGGATCTCATCGTCGGTCACCGACGCAGCGCTTCCGCGCGTGTCGCGGATGATCTGCACCGAGCCGTCGCCGTCCGCGGGCGCGCCGATCGCGAGCGACTTCGCAACCGTCTGCGGCCGACGCACCGGCTCGACCGGCCGCCAGTTGTCGAGCACCGCGTCCGATACGGGCGCGCATCCCGCGGGCTGCGCCGCGTGGATGTGGAAATGCGACTCCGGAACGAGGCCCGTCGCGCGAAGCTGTTTCGCGGCGGTTGCCTGACGCGTGAGAAGCGCGCCCGATCCGACGGGCACGACGATGTGATGCGGGAGCGTCCAACCCAGCTGCTCGGCGCACTCGAACAGCACGGTCTTGCTGCCCTCCGCGTAGTACGGACGCAGCGTGAAGTTCACGAAGCCCCAGCCGTACTCGTCAGCGAGCCGACCGCAGAGGCGGTTCACGGCGTCATAGGACCCGCGCACGCGGACGACGGTCGCGCCGTACGCGGCCGCGCTCGCGATCTTTCCCGACTCGATGTCCGCGGGGACGAACACGAACGCGCGAAGACCGTTGCGCGCC